>JAISTL010000260.1 GCA_031272615.1 Methylobacteriaceae bacterium
TCCAACGGCAGCGGCGATTACATCATCGCCTTCTCGACCGACCCGTCGCTGCGCATCCCCCACAGCACCGGCGAGAAGTTCGACACCATGAAAGTGCTGCGCAACGACGAAATGTCGCCGCTGTTCATGGCCGCCATCGAGGCCACGGAAGAGGCGGTCATCAATTCGCTGTTCGCCGCGACCACCACCACCGGCATCGGCGGCCGGACCGTCAACGAACTCCCGGTCGACAAGACAGTGGACCTGTTGAAGAAATACGGCAAAACCAAATAACGCCCGGATATCCGGCAAAAAACCCGCGGGATGGGCCCTCCCGCGGGCGGGCAGCCGGGCCTGCCGGCTCCCCGCAAAGCGGACCGATATCAACGTTGACGCGGCGCGCGCCCTTGCCGGGCCGCGCGTTCACCGCAAATCGGTGATGGCGATATGATCCATGTCGTCGAAGGTCTGGTTTTCGCCGCCCATCGCCCAGATGAACGAATACGCCGCCGTGCCGCAACCGGCATGGATGCTCCACGACGGGCTGATGACCGCCTGTTCGTTGTGGATGAGGATATGACGGGTCTCGTTGCCCTCGCCCATCATGTGGAACACCGCCTGCCCTTCGGGAATGGCGAAATAGGTGTAGATTTCGGCGCGCCGTTCATGGGTATGGGCCGGCATGGTGTTCCAGACGCTGCCCGGCTCGAGAATGGTCAGGCCCATGCACAGCTGGCAGGTTTCCAGCACGTCGGGATGGATGAACTGGTTGATGACCCGCTTGTTGGAGGTTTCAACGGCGCCGGTCGCCACCTTCTTGGCCGCGGCCATGGAGATGAAGGTGGTTTTGCAGGCCTTGTGGGCGGGGGTCGACACCATGTAGAACTTGGCCGGCCGGGCCGGATCCTCCGAGCGGAACAGCACGCTGCGGTTGCCCTTGGAGATATACAGGCAATCGGTATACCCCAGCTTGTACTCCACGCCGTCCACCAGCACGGCGCCGTCGCCGCCGAGGTTGAAAATGCCGATTTCCCTGCGTTCCAGCACGTAGGTCGTGCCGAAATTCTTCATGCAGTCGATGCCCTTGTCCAAGGGCACGTTCTCGGTTGTCGGCATACAGCCGAAGGTCACCATGCGGTCAACATGGGAATACACCGCCACCACCTGGTTGGCGACATAGAGATTCTCGATCAGGAACTCGGCGCGCAGTTCCTCTGTGGTATAACGCTTCACATCCTTCTGATTGACCGAATAGCGGATATCCATGACTTCTCTCCCGTTGAATGGCCCGGGGCTTCCGTGGCGAGCCCGGCCAAATGCGACAGATGCTTATATCGTCACGCACCAAAAACACCAACTGTTTTATCATGTTCTTCGGCTGAAGGCCGGGGCGGCGCGCAGCTTTTTGTTGATTCACGGCGGCGTTTTGTGTCAATAAGCGGTTCCACCCGCTCCCGTTCTCTTTTTCTTTCGTGCTTCAGGTTATGTCCAGTCTCATTCCCCAGGCCAAACTCGACGCCATCGTCGCCAGACACGCCGTCATCACCGCCGAGATGGCCGCCGGCCCCGACGCTGAAACCTATGTCGCCCTGGCCCGGGAGCTTGCCGAGCTGGAGCCGGTGGTCAAAGGCATCGAAGAGTATCGCCGGAGGGAAGAAAACCTCGGCGGCATTCAGGCGCTGCTGGCCGACCCGGAAACCGATTCCGAAATGCGTGCTCTCGCCGATGATGAACTCCACCAGGCCCAGGAGGGCGTGCAAACCGCCGCCGACGCCCTGCGCCTGCTGCTGCTGCCCAAGGACGCTGCCGACAGCAAGAGCGCCATTCTGGAAATCCGCGCCGGAACCGGCGGCGATGAGGCGTCGCTGTTCGCCGGAGACCTGTTCGACATGTATTCCCGCTATGCCGCCATCAAGGGCTGGGAGGTGGACATCATGTCCATGAACGAGGGCACCATGGGCGGCTACAAGGAGATTGTCGCCGCCATCAAGGGCCGCGGCGTTTTTGCCCGCCTCAAGTTTGAAAGCGGCACCCACCGGGTGCAACGGGTTCCGGAAACCGAGGCGTCGGGGCGTATCCACACCTCCGCCGCCACTGTCGCCGTTCTCCCCGAGGCCGAAGACGTGGATGTGACCATCAACGACGCCGATTTGCGCATCGACACTCTGCGCTCCTCCGGCGCCGGCGGACAGCACATCAACAAAACCGAGTCGGCGGTGCGCATCACCCATCTCCCGACCGGGATTGTGGTGTTCATGCAGGATGAGCGCTCCCAGCACAAAAACCGCGCCCGGGCGATGATGCATTTGAAGGCCAAGCTCTATGAGGCCGAACGCTCCCGCATTTTTGGCGAACGCGCCGCTGACCGCAAGGCCCAGGTCGGCTCCGGTGACCGTTCCGAGCGCATCCGCACCTACAATTATCCCCAGGAGCGGTTGACCGACCATCGCATCAACCTCACCCTCTACAAGCTCACCGAAGTGTTGGCGGGCACCGCTTTGGACGAAGTGATCGACGCTTTGACCGCCGATTACCAGGCCTCGCAACTCGCCGCGGAAACCCCCGATGTCTGAGACCGGGCCGGTGACGGTGGCCGGAGCGCTGGCCCGGGCGCGGGGCCTGCTGGCCGCCCACAGGATTGAGTCCGCCGCCCCTGACGCCCGGTTGCTTCTGCAACAGGCCGCGGGGTTGT
>JAISTL010000192.1 GCA_031272615.1 Methylobacteriaceae bacterium
GCGCCCACAGCAAGGCCAGGGTGCACAGCACGGCGTAGAGTTCCCAGCCGTAGGGTTTGCGCGAGAACTTATCCAGCAGGCCTTTCACCGTGGTCCGCACGCCGAGCCGGTTGTTGGCCTGAATGACCCCCAGCACCTCCTGTTCGGCTTCGGTGAGGGGAGCGGCGTCGGTGCCCAGCAACCCTTGGCTGACGTGCTCCAGGCATTTGGCGATGTCCTTTTCACTGTAGGAGACGCCGCGCAACATGGGGAGACTGGTGTAGACGCGGGTGATGAGCCGCTGGAAGGCGCTGAACACGCGGTTTTGCGCATTGCCGGAACCGATCTCGACCTCCTCGCCGGTCACAAACAGATCGGCCCGGCCCATCAGGTCTTCCACCCGCTGCTGCAATTCGCCGTAGCGTCCCCGGTTCTGGAACCCCTTGTCGGTCAGAATGCGCTTCACCGTATCCTGCTGCGTCAGCGAGACGTTGCGGCTGATATATTTCTCCGTCCGCTTGTACATCAGCAGATCGCGCACCAGCCGTTCATCGGCGGGCATCACCACCAGCAGCTCGTCCCGCCTCATGTTCTCCATCCGCAGGCCGCTCAGGGAGGAGTCTTTGCCGTTTGCCTCATGGAACGGGCTGATGACGTTGCTGATGACGTTGATGGCCAGCTCGTGTTCGCGCCCGCGCAGGACGTCGTCAAGTTTGCGCGAAAAATGGAAATCCTGCTGGTTCACGGCATAGCGGATCTTCCCCTGCTTGAGGATGTGGTCAAACACAATCTTCTCCAGCTCGGCGGCGACCTCCGACGTCTCCACCTCGGTGTTCTTGATTTCCTGCTCGACGTCCTTTTCCTCGTCGGTGAGGTATTCGTAGAACTCTCCGGTGCGCTGGATATAGGTTTGGTATTCCAGAACGGCGAGCGCGTCCTCCACCTGTTTTCTCAGCGCCGGCAGGTCCTGATCGAAGCGGTCCAGCATCAGCACGCACAGGTTGCGCACCGTCGTCTTGAATTCCTTGACGTATTTCACCAGAAACAGGGTTTTCAGCAGGCGGACGGCGAAGGGGTCTTTCAAATGGCCTTCCGCCTGGATGATCGCCCGCTGGATATTGGATTTCAGCGTTGTCCGGATGCCCTCGAACATCAGGTCGAAGGTTGCCAGCCGCCCGGTATCCTGTTTGCCGAGTTCAACGGCCACCCGCTGGAACACCCCCAGCATCGAGCGCTCGCCCACCGAGCTGTGCCGGCCCTCGAAGGCGCTGTGCAGCGAGAGATTCTGAATGGCCGATTGGAACAGGGTGAACTGGTAGGGAATGAACGGGTAGCACTGAATGAAATGCTCCCGGTCCCTGAACAACGTGTAGGTCGGTGTGCCGTCGGCGAAGCTGAACAGCACCTTGAAGTTGTCGGCCTGTTTGTCGTAAATCTCAGAGAGCAGGCGGGCGCCGCCGGCGGTTTTGGTGAGCAGCCGTTTCTCGATCACTTCCTCCACGTCGGCGCTGGTGAGCTTCATGCGGGTTTTGAAGCGGTCCTGGATTTTCGAGAAGTCATTGCCCTGCTGTTTGTCCATCTCGCCGATAACCGTCCCCATGTCCTCCTGGGCGGTGACGACAATCCACGAACGACCCCGGCATTTGGTCGCCAGGCTTTCGGCGATTGTCTGCAGATTGGTCATCAGCTTGACGTTTTCGGCGATGTATTGCCCCACCTCGTCGACAAAGAAGTTCAGGCGGAAATTCGCCGGCTGCCGGTCGATATAGGCCCGCACCTCTTCGGCGAAATCCTCGATGGAGACATGGTACTGGCTGCGGTATCGTTCAAGGATACCCTCGGCCTGCGCCTCGTCTTCACCGGTCGCCAACGCGTAGGCTCTGGCGATGTTTTTGCCTTCCAGCAGCGCCTGTTCGCGGCCGGTGTCCCACGATTTGCCCTTGACGGTGAGATAGGCCGATTTGAACCTGTCATAGAGGCCGCGGCTGTCGAGGTCACGCTCGAACCGGGCGATGTGCCCCTGCTTGCCGTAATAGCCGCACATTTCGTCGAACACCTTGACGAACACGGCAAGGAGCGCGTCCACCTGGGTTTTGCTGATGACGTCGGCCTTCTGGTCGATGTTGAACAGAATGCTTTTGGACGGGGTTGCTGCGGCTTTCCTGATGTCGCCGCTGAGCAGCGCGTTGCCGCCGCATTTGGGCAGGAACAGCTCCAGAGTCCGCGCGCCGTCAATCTCCCGGTTTTCCAGCAGCAGCGCCAGCATCTTCAGCAGGTGGGATTTGCCGGAGCCGAAGAAGCCGGAAATCCACACGCCGTTGGCGCCCCGATAGTCGTTGTAGGCATCGAGGAACTCGTCGAGCCGCTTCTCCACTTCGTTGGTGAGCACGTATTCCTCGATTTCGAGGCGCAGGGAGGCGTCGTCGTCGGCCTTGATGACCCCCTCAATCGGGCGGTCGACCGGCTTTTCAAAGATGGTTTGGAGAGTCATCGCGCTTACCCCGCTCACGCTTCACAATGAAAGATATTGAAGGCCCGGTAGTATCGGTCGTCATGCAGGCGTCCGAAGAGATCGAGCGACGCGCCCGACTCCAGGGAGTGGGTGTAGGTTCCCGGGAAGAAAATGACCGTCGGCTTGTCTTTTGCCGTGCTCAGCAGATTGTTCAAAACACTGTGCGAGCGGATATACGGGAACACCTCGCCGACGCCGGTGAGGAACAGCACGTCGAAGTCGGTCTCTTTCATCCTGTCGGCGATGGCCGGAACCAGATGGGTTTCCGGATCGAGAACGCTCTGCAGCAGTTCCTTGAGCTGGTCTTTCGACACGGTTGCCTCGGTTTCGCGCACGGCGTCCCAGATGTCGAGCTCCTTGAGGATGCCGATGGAGAGGTCATAGAGATTGATCTCCAGTACCCGGACTCCGGCCTGTTCCAGCTGTTTGACCAGCCGCGCCCGCCGCCGCTCCACATCGACGGAGTGGGCGGGGTTGAACGGGCAGATGAAAAACGGCACCTCGTTGCCGAGGCCCTGTTTCTGCAGAAACCGCGGGCCGCTGATCACAGCGAACAGGTGTTGAAATTTCTCCTGAATCGACGGTTCGACCATCTGCACCACCATTCCCGCGCCTCCTCACATCGCATTTAAATCAGGGAAAAACAAGGCGTCCCCCGGGTTGCCGCGGCGGATCAGCGTCACGAGCGCCGGGGAGAGCCCGGCGGCGCGTATCTCGTTGCCGGCGGTCAGCAAATCCACCTCCCGCAGCATCTTGAACAGCACCTGCCGCAGTTTCTCCCGTGTCGTTGGGGTGATCTCATCCAGAGTCTCATACTGCTCGGCTTTCCGGTTGAAAAACGCGTCGAATTCCCCGGCGGGCACATCGGCCTTGAGGGTGAGAAACCGTTCCCGCACAACCTCGGCGGCGAATTCGCCGATGAACGGGTAGCGCCGGCACACCGCCAGCCACAGCACGTAACCCTGATCCCGGAAGCCGGCGGACACCAGAAACTCCAGCTCCTGCGGCCGCAGCAGTTTAAGGCGGGAGACCACCTCGCTGCACACCCGGGTCAACGTGCGGCGGGTGCGGGCCTGCAGCAGGTTTTCCGCCACCACCGCGTCGCGCACCGCCGCCCAGTCCTTGAGCGTGAGATAAAGCTCCGCCAGCAGCAGCGATTCCCGGCGGAACAATCCGCCGGTGGTGAACGACATGCTGTAGCCGGTGCGAGTCATGGAATTCCCCCTGAAAGGGGTTCTTTACACCGTTCATCCGCGCCGGTCTACTGTTTGGTGGACGTGGTGGACAGGGGTGGTAGCACACTCCGCAATAAACCCCGAAGGGGTGACACTTTTGGTAACCGCGGGTTTCAACCCGCGGATCAGTGCCGGGAAACTCAGTCAACCCCGTATGGGGTTTCCCTACCCCGCGAGGGGTCACCCCAGTAGGGAAACCCCATACGGGGTTTGTTCGTCCTTCCGGACGAATCCGCGGGTTGAAACCCGCGGTTACCAAGAGCGTCACCCCTAACGGGGTTTGTCGCGGAGTGTGTGACGGGCGTTCGGGTGTTTTGGTGGACACGGTGGACTTGGTGGACTTGGTGGACAAGGGTGGACAAGGGTGGACAAGGGTGGACGAATCCGCCGCTTCACCGGTTGACGTGTCGCACCGCGGGTTGGGCCGCCACCCACGAGCGAGAGCGAAGCAATCCAGTGCAGCCACATGCCCCGTTGGTTGGAGTGTCGCACAGCTGGGATGGCGGAGCGTATCCGTCCACTCCGTCCACATCTCATTCCGGTTTACAGCCCGCGGCCGATGGCGAGGAATTTCTCTTCGCGGGCGCGGCGGCACTCGTCGGGGGAAAGGGCGGAGAGCTCATCCAGGGTTTCCTCCAGCGCGTCGCCGACACGGCGGCACATCAGCTCCGGGTCGGCATGGGCGCCGCCCAGGGGCTCTTCGATGATGCGGTCAATGACCTTGAGGCGGGCCAGGTCCTGGGCGGTGATTTTCATGCTGCCGGCTGCCTCTTCGGCATGCCCGGCGTCGCGCCAAAGGATGGATGCCGCGCCCTCCGGCGAAATGACGGAGTAAATCGCGTGCTCCAGCATCAACACACGGTTGGCGGCAGCCACGGCAATGGCGCCGCCGGAACCGCCCTCGCCGATGATCACGGCGATATTGGGTGCGCGCAGAGCCAGCTGCGCCTCGGTGGAACGGGCGATGGCCTCGGCCTGGCCACGCTCTTCCGCCTCGATTCCGGGATACGCCCCGGCAGTATCGACAAAGGCCAGCACCGGCACATGAAAACGGTCAGCCAATTCCGTGAGGCGCACCGCCTTACGGTACCCTTCCGGGCGCGCCATGCCGAAATTGTGCTCCAGGCGGGTTTCGGTGTCTTCACCCTTTTCCTGACCGAGCACGCACACCGCCCGGCCGCGGAACCGCCCGAGGCCGCCGATGATGGCGGCATCCTCGCCGAAGGCGCGATCCCCGGCGAAGGGGGTGAAATCCTCAATCAGCGCCCTGCGGTAATGGCTGAAATGCGGACGCTGGGGGTGCCGCGCCACTTGGGTTTTCTGCCAGGGGCTGAGCTTGGCGTAAACGTCGCGCAGCTTGTCCTGCGCTTTTTTTTCAAGCGCGGCGAGGTCTTCGGAAATGGAGATGGCGTCGGCGGCTTCGTCGATTTTTCGCAGGTCGGCCAGCTTGGCTTCCAGCTCGGCAATGGATTTTTCAAAATCAAGATAAGTGCGCATCAATAAACGATTCCAAAATCAGCCCCTTCCCCGGCTTCCCGTGCGGCCCGCCGCATGGAAGAGGCGGGCGGCGGCGTCCCGCGGGAGATATCGCCCCCCTGATAGCCCAGGAATCGCCGCTCGGCAACTGCGGAGTTTGCACGTGGACCTGGTGGACGGGGTGGACACCCGTCCATCATCGGCGCCGCGCTGTACGCGGGCGGGGCGAATTCAAGGCAAACCCCTCACCCCTTTTCCCGCAGGGCCTGCACACTCATGCGGCAGCAGATGCGCAGGGCGTTTTCGGTGGCCTTGGTGTCGGCGGTGCCTTTCCCCACCTTGCCGAAGGCCGTGCCGTGCGCCGGCGTGCAAATGGGCACGGGCATGCCGCCGGCCACGGTGACGCCTTCGCTGAACCCCTTGGTTTTCAAGGCGATTTGCCCCTGGTCGTGGAACAGGGTGACCACCATGTCGAATTGCCCCTTGAAGGCGCGGTCAAAGATGGTGTCGGCGGGATAGGGCCCTGTGGCGTCAATCCCTTGAGCGGCCGCGGTTTCCACCGCCGGTCCGATGACCTCGATTTCCTCCGTGCCGAATTTGCCGTTTTCCCCGGCATGGGGGTTGAACGCCGCCACCGCCACGCGCGGCTTTTCGTAGCCCGCCTTTTTCAATGTGGTATCGGCAAAGACGATGGCTTCGACGACGCGCTCTCTGGTCAGCAGGCCACTCACATCCTTCAGCGGCACATGACTGGTGACCCGCGTGGTCCACACATCGTACAGGATGTTGATTTCGTTGTGATAGGTGCGGACATCCAGCACGGAGGCAAACAGCTCCGCCTCACTGTCATAATGGAAACCGCCCATATTCAGGGCCGCCTTGTGGGCGGGGGCGTACATGATGCCGTGGACATCGCCGTTCACGGCGAGCTCCAGCGCCTTGAGGAAGGATTCCCCCATGGCGCGGCCGCATTCGGCGTTGGGTTTGGCCAGCTGAAAGGTGGCCGGGTCGAGATTTTTCAAATCGATGAACGGAACGGGGCCGCCCCAGTCCGCCTCGGAAACCGCAGAAATGACGGCAACGGGAACGTTTGTTGCGGCGTAGGTCTGGGCGTTGGCGAAGACGCGCGTATCGCCGATCAGCACCGGACGGCACCCGGCGGCGAGTTTGCCGGCGGCGGCGAGTTTTGCGATGATCTCGGGCCCGCAGCCCGACGCGTCACCCAACAGTATTGCGATGATCGGCTTGATGTTCGACATCCTGAACCCCTTCACTTTTGCAAAAGAAAACCCGCCGCCGGTTCATCCCGGCGTCCGTTCCTGTTTGACCGCGGCGGCGGGCGAAGCGGCGGGCCGCCGGGAAACCGGCCGCCCGCTGAAATCCGGTTATTTCTTCTTGGCTTCGAGAGCGCGCTTCTCCACCAGGCGGTATTCCTCCAGCGTCTGCGCCGCGTTCTTGTAGTCGGCGGCCAGCAGAACCTTGTCGAGATACTCTTTCCACGCCGCGCTCTCCGCCACCTGTTTCATGGTGTTGTCCCAATAGCTGAGCGCGGCGTCAGACATGGCTTTGGGCCCGACAATCCCGCGATAGAGCGGAAATTCCACGTTTTTGTAGCCGAGCTCCGACAGCGTGGGCGCCTGATCGAAGGGTGGGGAAAACCGTGAGGTGCTCAAGGCGGCCAGAGCGACGATATCGCCGGATTTCACATATTCCCTGGCGGCGGCGGGCTTGCCCATGCCCAGGTC
This sequence comes from Methylobacteriaceae bacterium, assembly GCA_031272615.1. Classification (GTDB taxonomy): domain Bacteria; phylum Pseudomonadota; class Alphaproteobacteria; order Rhizobiales; family Beijerinckiaceae; genus Hohaiivirga. Next base: position 6,948 of record JAISTL010000192.1, read on the forward strand.
GATATGCCCGCCCAGCAGCGCGGTGACGGTTTCGGCGGACGACGCGAGGGAAACGAAATCAAACTTGTCCACCAGGTCAAGCTCTTCCAGCATCATGTTCAGCACCGTCAGTTCATCACCCGGCGTGCCGCCGATGGTCACCTGCTCACCCTTTTTGGCCGCCTCGATGGCGTCTTTCAGGGTCTTGTATTTGCCGTCCTTGCCGGCGAGCACCAGATGTTTGTCGGCCCCCATGATGGCGATGGGGCGGAAATCCTCGATGGACAGGCCGCCCAGCGTCACCATCACCGTGAGGTCGCCGCTGCTCAGGCACAGCAGGGATTCATCGGGAGTCTTGCTGGACGCCACATTGCGCCGGGACACCTGCCCGTTTCCCTCCTCCTGGTTGCGGATCACGATGGGCTGGTTGGCCCATTTGTTCTGGGTGATGATGTCCGCGATGGTTCTCGAAAACATGTCGCTGTTGCCGCCGGCCTTGGAACTGACCACAAACTCCACGTTCCTGGACAGCGCAAAGCCGCCGGATTGGGCCGACACGTCCGCGACGGACAGTGTCAGCGCCGTCATCACCGCTGTGACCAAACAGATTTTATTCATTTTCGCCTCTCTTTATGGGTTGGTTGCAGTCATTCGAAAACAGCTTGTGCGAAAACAGCTTAGGGCCGCTGTTTCCGCGCCCTGGAAAGAATCCCGCGGATGACGGGCGCCAGTATCAGGGTGAAAAACACCAGCATCAATACGAGTGAAATCGGCCTTTCAAAGAAAATGGACACACTGCCCTTGGAAATGACCAGCGCGCGGCGGACATTGATTTCCAGGCTGGACGACAGCACATAGGCCAGAAGCAGCGGCGCCACCGGATAGTCGTTTTTCTGGAACAGGTAGCCCAGCACCCCGCCGATCACCATGATGACGACGCCGTACATCGAGTTGGTCGTCGCGTAGGCCCCGACAAAGCAGATGGTGATAATCGACGGAATCATGACGCCTACCGGCACGCGGATGACTTTCGCCATCCAGGGGATGGAAATCATGGCCACGAGCAGGGCAATCAGATTGGAGATGAACAGCGACGCGATCAGCCCCCAGGCGAATTCCGGCTCGGAGGCGAAGAGCATGGGCCCCGGATTGAGGCCCCACATCATCAACCCGCCGAGCAGAACAGCAGTGGTGCCGCTGCCGGGAATGCCGAGGGACAGCAGCGGGCCGAAGGCGCCGGCGGCCGCGGCGTTGTTGGCCGCCTCGGCGGCGGCGAGCCCCTCAATGGCGCCGGTGCCCAGCTCCTCTTCGTTTTTGCCGAACTTTTTCTGGATGGCGTAACCGAGGAACGAAGCGGTCGTCGCCCCCGCGCCGGGAAGAAACCCGACAAAAGTTCCGAGAAAGCTCGACTTCAGAACCGGCGGGGTGATCCGCCGGATGTCGTGCCTGGTCAGCAGCCCGCCGAGAATGCTGAACTTCTCCTGTATCGGTTCGGCAACGGAGAAACGGTTCTCCGCCAGCTCGAACACCTGGGCCAGCCCGATGAAACCGATGACCAGCGGAATGAAATTGATGCCGCCGAGCAGATAGATATTGCCGAAATCATAGCGGACATTGCCGGTGATGCCGTCCACGCCCATGGTGGCGATCATCATGCCGAGACAGGTGGCGATCACTCCCTTCACCGGGTTTTCCCCGACCAGCCAGGAGACGGAGGTCATGGCGACCAGCATCAGCGCCGCCATCTCCGAGGGGCCGAACTTCAACCCCAGCCGCGCCAGGGCGGGCCCCAGAAACACCAGGATGACCATGCCGATGACGCCGCCGACAAAGGAGGAGACGTTGGATGTGAGCAACGCCTTGCCGGCCCTCCCCTTGCGGGCCAGCGGATAGCCGTCCAGCGCCGTCATGATGGCGGGAGAATCACCGGGCACGTTGAGCAGGATGGCGCTGTAAGCGCCGCCGAACATGTTGGAATAATAGATGGCGCCCAGCATGATGATGGCGGTCACCGGGTTGAATTTGAAGGTGATGGGCAGCAGCAGGGCGCAACCGGCCAGCGAGCCGATTCCGGGCATGGCGCCGACGAGAATTCCCAGTATGGCGCCGATGAAAGCCGCCAGCAAATTCTCGACGCTTGTCGCCACCGAGAAGCCCATGGCCAGCATTTGCAGACTTTCCACCATGCCCCACCTCCCTAATACATGATCAGGTCGTAAATGATGCCGTTTTCAAAGGGAATTTGCAGCCACCAGACAAACACGCCCCAGACGATGGCGCCGACCACGAGCGTGGACAACACCAGGGCGCGCACGGGTGTTTTTTCCACCAGCACCTGCCAAAGCACAAAATAGACCAGCAACGACGGCAACATGCCGAAGGTGAAGCACGCCGCCACCAGCAGAACCAGCGACGCCGCCACCTCGAAGGCCGGGCGGCGATAGTCGGCCGGCTTTTCCCTGAGGCTTTGAACCATTCCCGCCAGGGAGGCCGCCAGCAGCACGGCGGCAATCCCGGCGGGGAACAGGCCCGGCAGCGGCCGGTGGCGGGCGTCCCACACGCCGTATTCGTAAATGCCGAGATAGAGCCAGACCAGCGCCAACAGGAAGGTGCAGAACGCAATGACCGTGCGGCTGTTGAGGTTTCTCATTCCGGTCCTCCGTGTTCGTTCGCCGCTTGAGACGCCGGCATGGGGTCGATGAGCGGCATTTCGGTCAACCGCAGATTGGTGCAGCCATAGGGGATGAGGCGCCGCGGGCCGGGCGAAGAGACGGCCGCGGTTGACGACGGGGCCCTGGCGCAACAGCCGTTCTCGTAGGGCCACTCCACCTCGGCGACGTCCGCCACCAGGCTGACCGGCGGAGCGGCCGGTTGGAACGGCTTATCCCCCACGGGCGCCCGTTCCAGCCGGAAATTGTTGCCGACGAGACCGTAATTCCACTTTGTCGTCGGATACACCTGATAATCACAATAGGGGAATTTGCGCTCGACGCCGGATTTCGTGTATTCCCGCCGTTCCCAGCGCTCGCCCACCGGCAGCGCGAACACCAGAGGCCCGCGGCGGACGCAATACAACCCCTGCGGCCGCGGCGTGAGCTCGGGCTCGAAGATGAGAGACACGGCGATCGACTGCTCCCCGCTCCAGCACCGGCGCAGGCGGAGAAACCCGTCTTCCGGCGGCGCAACGGTTTCGCCGTTCACCACGGCGGATTTCGCTGTTGACGGAATACGCAGATGCAGGGTGAAGACAACCGGGCGATCCGTGCGCACACGAACGGTATAGTCGTCACGAAACGGATAATCCGTGATGTTCTCCACCTCCAGAACGGCGTCTTCGTGCACCGTGCGCAGCCGCGACGGCGCGAGAGCGCACATCGCCACGCCGTCCGGCGCGCGCATGAAGGTGGACAACGCGAACTTGGGCCAGCCCTGGTTGAAATTCGCCGTGCAGCAGCCGTATTCCGGCTCCAGGCCGAACAAGTGGGATTCACCGCAGTTGGTCAAAAACGGGCTGAGATCGTCACTGATGGCGCTGCACTCGATCTGATTGGTCATCTGGTCGTATTGATGCGTCCACATGTCGGGGCTGAGGGTCGCGGGCAAGGCGTTATAGGCCAGGCTTTCCAGCCGCTCCGCCCACTGGCTGCCGCCGGTGAGCATGAACAGCCACTCATAGGAATACATGGCCTCAACCACCGAGCACAGTTCGGCGCCCTGCAGCGGCGATGTGCCGGCGAGGCATTCGTCGCCGGTGAAATGCCCCACCGCCATGCCGTGGTCGCGCATCAGAAGGGCAAACGCCTTGCTCGCGAAGGCATTGGGGTCCTCGCCGGTCAATCGCGAAATCAGCGCTTTGGACTTGAGGCACATCGCGAGATTGACAACGTGGGTCATCTGGCTCCAACGCCCCCGTTCATAGGGCTTTTGAAAACGCCACCAAGTGAAGACGGCCTCGAAGTTCACCCCCTGGGCGTGGAGCTTCAGTGCCAAATCCTCCATCCACGGCTCCGGCCGGCGCTCATACAGCCAGAACAGGGGGATAAGGCATTCATACCAACGGGTTGCCGCCCATTTGAACAGCGTGTGCCGCTCGATATGCCGGTTCAGCTGCCGCATGCCGCGGTAGATGACCGGCTCGATGCGCTCGTCGCCCGTACAGTCGTAATAGACCACCAGAACCTTGCACAGCAGGAAAAACGCCCACATGTCATAGTGGGGGCGCTCGGCCGCGCTGCACGGGCACAGCCAGCCGTCGGGTTGCTGGCCGGCGATAACGGCGTCGATATACCGCGCGGCTCTGGCCTGCATGTCTTTGTCGTCCAGCAGCCAGGCCAGCGGAATGAAACCGTCCAGCCAATAGGGAACCCGCTCCCACCCTTCCCGGTCGCCGCCGACCCATTTGCTGTCGCGCACATCCGGCCAGACTTTGTCCAGGTTGCCGCTGAGCCCGGCGGCCTGGATTTTCAGCTGACGTTCAAGCCAGCCGGCGGCGGATAATTCGGCGGTGGTGTATTGCGAAAAGAAAAGCGGTTTCAGCATGAGCCCAAAACCCGTTGTTTGTTATCTTTCGTCTGGACATACATAAAAATTGTGATATCGCACAGTGCGAGAAATCCATTACCGTGCAAAAACGAAACACTTTCATATATTTTTTTGGCGTCGCACCCGGCGCCGGAGGGCCCGCCCATGAGGAACCCGATAACCGGATTGGATATGAACGCCTTGCCGGAATTCATCAAAACCGCGCTGCGCACCTTCATCCCCGGGGAACTGCACATCACCCGCACCTGTGATTTCGACGTGCTGATCATCATGCTCGACGGCGAGTTGATATTTCACGAGGACGGAAAGCGCGTCAGCCTGCGCCCCGGCCAGTGGTATATCCAACGGGCCGGGTTGTTTCAGCAGGGGAAGGAGCCCAGCAATTCCCCCCGTTACTACTATATCCATTTCCACGGCGTGTTCTCCACAGAGGAAACCCTGCAGACCCTGCCGCTCGCCGGCGCCGTTGAAACGGAACCGCTGCTGCCGCTTCTGCGGGAGCTGTTCAATGTCGAGCGGTCTTTCCACTGCAACCGCGTCGCCTGCAACGCGCTGTTTTTCTCGGTACTGTCGCGGCTGCACGGGTCGCGGTTCGCCGCCTCCCGCTCCCAGCGGCTGCTGAGGAAAATGGAAAACTACCTGACCCATCACTATATGCACCCGCATACGCTGAAGAAAATGGCGCGGGAGTTTCAACTCTCCCACACCTACATCACGCGGATTTTCCGGCAGCAGCTGGCCATCACCCCCCATCAGTATCTCACCAAGCTGCGCATCGACCAGGCCTGCCAGATGATGCAGGATACCAACCATCCCATCAACGACATCGCCTTCGAGGTCGGTTATCAGGATGTTTCATCCTTTTTCCGCGCCTTCACCCGCCAGAAAAACTGCGCGCCCAGCAAATGGCGGGAATGGGCGCACTATTAGGCCGTTTGACGCCGGGTTCGGCCGGAACCGGTCCGGCGCGGTGGACACGCAGGACACGGAGGAGGAAATGGACATTCTGCCGGCTTTGAATGTCCCCGATTTCAGCATCCGCCCCGAAACCGCCGCGGATGCATGAACTCACGGGCCCGCCCTACTGGACTTTGCCGGCGCATCGGTATATAAACCACACCACGAACGAAGGAGTTCGCGGCTGTCGGCGCTGTTGCAGCCGTCACGGCCGAAACGGCGTGTCGGTGAAACTCACTTTTATTCCGAATACTCCGTCCCGCAGGTCCCCGGCTTACTTTTCGAGGCATAGTATCAATGAACGCAAAACCCGGAACAATTCTCCTGGCCCTCGTCATTTTCGGCGCCATGGTGGCTCTTTTGTTTTTCCTGTCGCAAGGGGCGACGCCGGACCCGCGCCGGAGAGGCACGCCGCCGCCCAACCCCCCGGAAAAAGTCCAGTTCGCCGTCAAGGACATCGCCGTGGGTGAAAAGCTTACCGCGGACAATGTCCAGTGGACCGACTGGCCCCCGGGGCGCGTGCCGAAGGACGGCGAAGTCGGTGAGGGCGATTTCATCGGCCAGTGCGCCGCCACGGCGTTCCGGGCAGGCGAGTTCATCCGGCCGTCCAAGCTCGGGGCCTGCCCATAGGGGCCGGGAAGCGGGCGTCGCGTCACGGAACGCGAGCACCCGCTCTTCTCCCCGGAGGGAGATTCCATGGCGCGGCGTCTCAGCCGCCGATGTTGAACACCCGCCGGGCCTCGTTGGGAGACATGGGTTCCATGCTCAAAGCGCGGAGCAGCTTGGCCATGTGGGCGACGATGGGCGCGTTCTCCACGGCTTTCTCGTTCCGGTCGATGTGGTCGCTGTCCTCGAAGCCGACGCGCATGGTGCGGGCGCCGAGGCCCAGCGCGGCGGCGAAAATGTCGTTGTCCACGCGGTGGGCGTGGGTGATGCCCCACAGCATACCCGGCGGGATGAAGTTTCTCAGCGCAATCAACGCCTCCGGGGTCGCCGGAGCGGCGCCTTCGTGGCCGAGAACGAGGCTGAACAGCAGCGGCGTGCGGAACCGATACTCCTTCGCCAGTTCCAGGGTGGCGTGGATCATCCCCAGCTCGAACACCTCCACCTCGGGGGTCTTGCCGTAGTGCAGGATTTTTTCGACGCAGTAACGCACCTCGTCAATGGGGTTGAGATACACCGCCTTGCCGAGATTGACGGAGCCGACATTCAGCGACGCGCACTCCACCTCCGGCAGCGTCAGCGGCGCGCAGCGCTCTTCGATGGTGAGGTTGGACACGCCGCCGGTGGAGGCCTCGATGACGATGTCACAGCCCTTGCGGATGAGCTCCACGGTCTTGCGGAAGGCGGTGAGGTCCGGCGTCAGGCGGCCGAAGGTGTCGCGCACATGCAGATGCACCATGCCCGCGCCGAAGCGGGAGCAATTGATGACGTCGCGGGCGACCTCCTCCGGGTCGACGGATGTCCACGCCGCGTTCACCGGCGCCACGTTAATCAGCACTGAGTGTGTCATGTCAAACTCCTCCCGGGGGGTGCGGCTCTTCCTGCTGTCTGCTGGAATACTTGGCGATCTGCCGCCGCCAGAACTGGTAATGATCCTTCACCGTTTCGGCAACGCGGGATTCGTCGCGGCTTTCCAGCACCTCGACGATGTTGTCGTGCAGGGCGAGAAAGGAACCCAGATTGCCGGATTCGATGATGAGGCGCATGGTCTCGGTGCGCGAGGGAATCGTGATGCGGTCGATATAGCCGGCGACGGAGGAAATCAGCGCGTTGTGCGCCGAGGCGGCGATGGCCTCATGGAACGCCATGTCGGCGGCCAGCAGCTCCTCAATCGACGGCGGCACCCGGGCGGCGGCGCGGCGCAAATCGTCGCGACGGGCGCAAATCGCCTTGATGTCATCATCGTTGGCCTTGCCGATGGCCACATGCAGCACGCCGGTGTCGAACACCTGACGCAGGTCATGAATCTCGGTGCCGCGGTCCCGCTGCAGCAGCATGCCGTAGAGCACCGGGTCCAGCATACGCTTGTTGAAGGTGCTCGAAACAAACGTGCCTTCGGAGCGCTTGATCTGCAGCACGCCGAAGGCCTCCAGCACCTTGATGGCCTCGCGCACGGAGTTGCGGCCGACCTGGAAGGAGTCCGCCAGCTCCATCTCCGTCGGGATTTTGTCTCCGGGCCCCAGCTCGCCGTTGATGACGGCGCCGACGATCTGGTCAACCACGCGGTCCACCACCGATTTGGCGGCCAGGGATTCCTTGAGCAGCCGGGGCCTCTTTTCTTTCATCATACCAGCCTCATACATACGGTGTTGCATGGCGCCGGCCTCAACGGATCAGCGCTAGCGAGAACCACGGCACATAGGTGATCATGAGCAGGGCGACAATTGCCATGACCATGAGCGGAACCATCTTCCGGCATATCTCCTCGAAGCTGACCCGGCCGATGTCCGCCGCGACATAGAGGTTCGGGCCGACGGGCGGCGTCACCTGACCGATGGACAGGTTGAGAATCAACACAACACCCAGGTGGACCATGTCAATCCCCAGCGCCTGGGCGATGGGCATGATGATGGGCACCAGAATATATAGGGCGCTGGTGTTGTCCATGACACACCCGGCGAGCAGGAAGATGACGTTGATTAACAGCAGCATGACATACTTGTTGTCGGTGAGGTCAAGCGCCATTTCCGTGAGGTCGGAGGCAATGCCGTACTTGGTGAGAATCCAAGCGAAAATGCCGGCGTTCATGATGATGAGCAGGATGATGCCGGTGGTTTTGGCGGTTTCGAACAGCGCCTGGACGAGTTTCGCAAAAGTGAGCTCGCGGTAGACGAAGGCGCCGACGAAGAAACTGTAGAGCACCGCCACCGCCGCCGCCTCGGTGGGGGTGAAAAAGCCGGAATAGATGCCGCCGAGCACGATGATCGGGCTCATCAGGCCCCAGAAGGCGTTTTTGAAAGCGAGAAACTTCTCCCACAGGTTGGAGCGGGCCTGATCGCTCTTCCAGCCGTATTTGTGGGACTGGATGAACACCGAAACGCAGAGACAGCCGCCGAACACCATGCCGGGGATAACGCCGGCAAGAAACAGGTCGCTGATGGATTCGCCGGTGATCATGCCGTAGATCAGCAGGGTGATGGAGGGCGGAATCACCGTGCCCAGCGAGCCGGAAATGGCCGACAGGGCGCTGGTATAGCCGGGGTCATACCCCTGCTTGATCATGTGCGGAATGAGAATGGAGCCGATGGCCGCCACCGTCGCCGTGCCGGAGCCGGAGATGGCGGCGAAGAACATGGCGGTGAGCACCGCGACATAGCCGAGGCCGCCGTGCACCGGGCCGACAAAGGTGTTGGCCATGTTGATGAGCAGCCTGGAGATGCCGCCCTTGTCCATGATGACGCCGGCGAGCACGAACAGCGGAATGGTGAGCAGGGTGAATTTCTGCACCGTCGCCTGCATGATGGACGGCACGGCCGTGACATGGTCGCCGGTGTAGAGCAGCACCAAGGCGCTGGAGAGGCCCAGAGCCACGGAAATGGGGATGTTGATGAGAATGAAGATCGCCAGGGAGCCGAAAAGAACCGTTGTGACACTCATGACCGTTCTCCCCTCGGTTCCTTGCCCTCGAAGCGGTAGCCGGTCTGCTCCTGCAACAGGCGCCAGATGGTGAGACACGCCGAGAGGGGAATGGCAATGCCGATGAGCCAGCCGGGCGTCGCCATCACCGGCGTCACCAAGCCGCGCTCGATCTGGTTCTGCACCATCTGAATGCCGAAGATGATCCAGATGGAATAGTAGCCGATGATGAGGGCGATGCGCAAAAGTTTGTGCACCAGGCGCGGAGTGCCGGTGAGCTTGTCGGTGAGGAAGGAGAACCCCATATGGGAGTTGGTTTTGAACGCCGCCGCCGCCGCCAGGGCGCACACCCAGACGAACATGGTGGTCACCAGCTCCATGGTCCAGGAGAGGTTGACCTGCGGCAGCTTGCGCGACAACACGCCGAGGAAGGTGAACAGAGTCATCACCACCAGCCCGAAGGCGCACAGATACTCTTCAAAATTGTCGATAAACCGCTTCACGGCATTCCCCTCCCCTTGTTTCGGTACACCTTGGACGGCCGTCGCTTGAGACGGAACACCGGGAACATGGGGCCGCGCCGCCCGCGCGTCACGCAGGCGCAACTTGGCGCCCCCGGTCGGGTCCGTCATGAACGGCCGCTCGGATCGGAAAAGCCGGCCCGCATTGAAGCGGGCCGGTTCATTATCGGGCAAGACTTACTTGGCGCCGCCGACGCGCTTGAACAGGTCGAACACGTCTTTGCCGATGATCGGCTCATACTTGGCATAAAGCGGAGCCGTCGCCTCCTGGAAGGCCGCCTTTTCCTCGGGGGTCAGCACGGTGATTTCCACGCCTTTCTTGGCGAGATTGGCGAGAATTTCCTTCTCGCTGTTGCCGAGATAGCCTTCAGCCCACTTGATGGCCTCGGAGGCGCTCTCGGTGACGATCTTGCGCTGTCCGTCGTCCAGCTTGTCGTTCAGGGTCTTCAGGCTGATGTACCAGCCGGTGGAATCCAGCACGTAATCCCACAGGGTGAGGTGGTTCTGAACTTCCTCGAACTTGGAGGACGCGAAGACGCTGACCGGGTTTTCCTGGCCGGCGATGGTCTTCTGCTGCAGGGCGGTGTAGACTTCCGAGAAGTCCATGGCCGTGGGGTTGGCGTGGAAGCTGTCACGGAAGGCGTCGATGAA
>JAISTL010000056.1 GCA_031272615.1 Methylobacteriaceae bacterium
CCGGCCCGCCCACGCGCCCCGGGCATTCAACCTCGGCGCCGCCCCACGCCGCGGCGACCGTCGCGGGTCGGCCCGCGCGCGCGCCCCGACGAACCCCCGGCTGATTACCAAGACCAATATGACGGTTTCAATCCACGGGCTTCATGCGAGCCCGACGGTGGCGGGTGATAGGCTGATGAATGTCGGCTGGCCGTTTCAGTCCACAAGCCATGTGCATAACCCGACCCCATTTCGTTAACTCCCTCAACAAGCCACGCACACCCGCCGCTCTAGTCCGGCGGACGAGGCCCGGCGCGCAGCGCAAACCGCTCCAGAACCACCACTTTGTCATGCCGTTGATACCAGTCGTTGAACACCAGCTCGACCTCGCCGACGGTAAAGGTGCCGAAGTCACGGCTTCTGTTGGCTTCCAGCAAATCCAGAAGCCGTTTGGGGTTCTCCGGTGCGCGGCGCAGCCGGAACACCGTCGCGTGCGCCGCGTTGAGAATGTAGCGGGCATCCAGTGTGTTTCGCAGGGGACTTCGCCGGAAAGTGTTTCTGAGCTTGGCGCGCATGGCGTTCAATTCGTTGGTGCAAAACAGGCCGCACACCATCACGGCTTCCGGCGAGGCGGTCACTCCCCGCATGTGCAGGTCAAAGGCGGGGCAGCCGGCAAGGCTCGTTCTGACGGCGTCCGTGTAGTCGGCCGCGGCGATTTGCCGGAGGTCGAAGCCATCATAACAGGAAATGATCGATATGACAGTAATATGGATGTCGGTGTCGGGATAATAGTACTGATTCGGCTCGATGCCGCGAAGCTCGGTCAGAAACTGCCGGATGTTGCGTGTGACGTCGCTGCCCGGGCGGATCAGCAGCGTCAGGCCGCGCCGGTTGTCATCGGGCGCATCGATCAGCGGATCCACCCGGTGATTTCCGGAGATGAATGCCGCCGCCGCATTGCGGTACAAACCGTCGTAATGCGCGGCGAGTTCCGTGCTGAGAGCTTCCATTACCCACCCGCGTCGGGAAAGCTGCTGCCGGTGTCGAAGGGAGGCAAGCCGAACCAACCCGCCAGGCTTTGCGCCACATCGGCGTAGGTGGACCGGATGCCGAGGCTGCGCCCCGGCGCCGCCGGGCTGAACACCAGAACCGGTACGCATTCGCGGGTGTGGTCGGTTCCCGTCCAGGTCGGGTCGCATCCGTGGTCGGCGGTGATGATCAGCATGTCGTCGTTGGTGAGCAGCGCCAACAGTTCCGGAATCCGCCGGTCGAACTGCTCCAGCGCCGCCGCGTAGCCGGGGACGTCCCGACGGTGGCCCCAGGTCTGGTCAAAGTCGACAAAATTGGAAAAGACAAGTGAGCGCTCGCCGCTCTCCCGCGTCGCCCGCAGGGTGGCGTCCCACAGGTCTTCGATGCCCGTCGCCTTCAGGTGGCGGGAAACGCCTTCTCCGGCGAAAATATCTGAAATCTTGCCCACCGCCGTCACAGTGCCGCCCGCATCGGTCAGCCTGGTGAGAATGGTCGGCCCCGGCGGCTTGACGGCGAAATCCCGACGGTTGCCGGTGCGGCGGAATTCCCCGGGTTTACATCCGACAAACGGCCGCGCGATCACCCGGCCGATGTGCCACGGCGCGATCTCCTCGAACACAATGCGGCATAAATCGTAGAGCCGCTGCAACCCGAAGGTTTCCTCATGGCAGGCAATCTGGAAGACGGAATCCACCGAGGTGTAGATGATCGGTTTGCCGGTCCTCATGTGTTCTTCGCCATAGGTTTCGAGAATCTCCAAACCCGACGAGTGGCAGTTGCCGAGGAAGCCGGGGAGACGGCCGCGCGCCGCTGCCTTGCGCAACAGCTCCGGCGGAAATGAATTGGTTTTGTCGGTGAAATATCCCCACGTGAACAGGGCAGGGAGGCCCGCCATCTCCCAGTGGCCGGAGGTGGTGTCTTTCCCGGTCGAGATCTCCCGCATGGCGCCCCAGGAGGCAACGGGGGCAACCGGTTCATAACCCGGCGCGGGGGCGTCGTGAACCAGGGCGTAGGCCTCGCCGAGGCCCAAACGATAGAGGTTCGGCAGGACGAGGGGGCGCGTGGCGCCGTCGGCACGCGCGTGACTGCTGCAAAACGCGGCAATATGCCCGAAGGTGTCGGCGCCGTCGTCGCCGAATTTCGCCGCGTCGGGGGCCGCCCCGATGCCGAAGGAATCCATCACCAGAAGAATTGCGCGCATGGTAGTGTTTCTCCAGGGCTGTGAGCGTCGCCGCCCGTTTTTTTAGGTTCTCCCGAGTGTCCCACCGGTCCCCGACAGGCGCGTTGTCGTGCGGGTCAGAACCTGACCAACCGGGGATGAACGGCAAACTGCGCCGGTTCCTCCGAAGAATGAACAAAATAGACATAAGGCGCGTCGAAAACCGGCGGCTCGTCGGTGTGGGCCTTGAGGTCCAGCACCACCGTAAAGCTGGGGCTGCCCGCAATCATGGCAAACGCGCCGTTCCAGCAGGTAAAGGACGGCCGGTGGATATGGCCGCTCAAAATCCGCAAGGTCGGGCCCTTGAAACCGCGGACAAGGTCTGCGAACGCGGCGCGCCCTTCGATCAGGCCGATGTCGTCAAAGAACCCGAGATTGCTGATATAAGGCGCGTGGTGCATCAGAATGAGCGTTGCGCCGTCATGGGGTGTGCCGAGTTTCTCCCCAATCCAGTCCAGCCTCTTCGGGCACAGGGCGCCGGCGGCGCTGCCGTCAATCACCGTATCCAGCGCCAGAATCCGCGTATTCCCGAAGAAGGTTTCATAATGAAGAAAGACATCATCCTCGAACGGGAGATCGTTTTCAAAGGCCTTGCGGAACGTATCGCGCCGGTCGTGGTTGCCGGGAATGGAATAGTACGGCATTTTGAGAGCCGACATGATGTCCTTCACGAGGCTGTAATCCTCCGCCGTTCCGCCGTCCACCAGGTCGCCGGTGAACATCACGGCCTCGATGGCCGGGTCAAAGGCGTTGATGTCGTCAATGATTTTGGCGAAGGCCGGGCGGAAATCCCTGCGGACGAGCGGGCTTCCGGGTTCCCCGGCAAACACGTGAAAGTCTGAGATGTGTGCGAAAAGCATTCCGGTTCAACCTTTCTGATGCAAACGGGTCATGATGGTTCGTTCGGCGGGCGGGGGGCCGCCCCTGTTCAGCGAATTCCGGCGCGCATGAAGCTCTGGACGAATTGGCGCTGGAAAATCAGGAAGGCGAGGAGCAGCGGCGCCACCGACAACACCGTGGCGGCGGTAATCATGCTCCAGTCAATTCCCTGTTCCACCGTCGCGAACACCTGCAGGCCAACGGTGATCGGGCGCGTTTCAACGGAATTGGTGACAACCAGCGGCCAGAGAAAATTGTTCCAGTGGTAGCTCACCGTCACCAGGCCGTAGGCGATGTAGGTGGGCTTGGCGATGGGGATATAGACCCTCAGTAATATCTGGACGATATTGGCGCCCTCCAGGCGCGCCGCCTCCTCCAGCTCTTTCGGGATGCTCTTGAATGTCTGGCGGAACAGAAAAATGCCGAAGGCGGAGGCGAGATAGGGCAGGCCGATGCCGAGCGTGGTATCGAGAAAGCCGAGTTTGGAAAGAGTGCGATAGTTTTCGACCAGCAGCACTTCCGGAATGATCATCAACTGCAGCAACACGATCATGAACAGCACGTCGGAGCCCTTGAACGGAAAACAGACGAAGGCATAGGCGGCCATGGTGCAGATGATGAACTGACAGGTGAGAATCATGGTCACCAAAACCACGGTGTTGAGGAAATAGCGCAGGAACGGCGCCGCCTCCCACACATTGTAGAAATTCTGCAAGGTCCACGGAGCCGCCAGGTTGAACTGGGCGGCGTACTGCGGCGGGTGGAACGCCGTCCAGAACGCGAACAGCAGGGGCGAAACCCACAGAATGGCCAGAAACCATGCCGCGAAGGTTGTCAGCGCAAGGAGCGGTTTACTGTTTTGCCCGGCACTCATCGGTAGTGGATCCTTTTATCGACATAACCGAACTGGAACAGGGCGATCAACGCCAGAATGGCCAGCAGAACCATGGTCAGGGCCGAGGCATAGGCCGTATCCCAGTAGGAAAAAGCGGATTGGTAGATATAAAACAACAGGATGGAGGTGGCGTTGTCGGGCGCGCCCTTTGTCATGGCGATGATGTGGTCGACGGTGCGGAAGGCCTGGATGATGGCATTGATGGAGATGAACAGCGTCGTCGGCATCAGCAACGGCAGGGTGATCCGGCGCAGCGTCTGCCAGAATCCGGCGCCCTCCAGTTTCGCCGCCTCGAGAATCGTCGGGGAGATCTGCTGCAGCGCCGCCAGATAGAAGATCATGAAGAATCCGGCTTCCTTCCAGATGGCGATGACAATCAGAGCCCATAGCGCCGTTTCCGGCATTCCGAGGAAATTGTTGCCGCCCATTCCGAACCAGGTCAGCACCCAGTCGACGAGCCCGTAATCGGGGGCGTAGAAAAACAGCCAGACATTGGCCACCGCCACCATGGGCAGGATGGTCGGCGTGAAATACGCCATACGCACCAGGCCTTTGCCGGAAATCCTGGAATTGACGAACAGCGCCATGGCGATGGCCAGCAGCATGGACACCGGGATGGTCGACGCGGCATAGAGCAGGTTGTTCGACATGGACTTCCAGAAGATCGGGTCCGCGATCATCCGGTCATAGTTTTCCAGCCCCACGAATATCGACGGCCGGCGGCCGCGAGCGGTGGAATAAAAGCTGTTGATGAAGGTCAGAACGATGGGCTGATAGGTGAACACCCACAGCAGCACCGTTGCCGGAAGCAGCAGCAAACCACCGATGATGACGTTACGCGACGCTCTCATGCTTCCGGGCCTCCATGGTGCGCGGGTTCTCCGGTTCGGACGGGGGATGCCGCAGGCCGGAGAAGCGCCCGCGGCATCCCGTTGTTATCTGCCGGTTTCAGGCGAACGGGTTACCTGTAATTCTTG
>JAISTL010000100.1 GCA_031272615.1 Methylobacteriaceae bacterium
CGCGATTCGCGCTGGAACAAGGCCGGGAAGTGTTCGCCGTACCCGGCTCGCCCATGGACCTGCGCTCCGAAGGGCCCAACGCCATGATTCGAGACGGCGCGACGCTGGTCACCGCCGCCGCGGATGTCATCGGGGTTATCAAGCCTCTGATCGGGCAGCAGCCTCCCGCCCCGCCGCGGGCCGAACCCGGAAACCTGTCCGGGGAGCTCAGCGACGACCTTTTTTCCCTGGCGGGCGAGAGTATCCTTGCGCCCGACGCCGGGGAAACCGACGCACCGGCCCCGCCCGACGAGGCGGCGGTTCTGCTGGAGCTGCTCGGAACCACGCCCGTGCACATCGATGAACTGATCCGCCTCAGCGGCCTGCCGGCGCGCACCGTCCAGAGCCTGCTGATGGAACTGGAACTGGACAACCAAATCCGCCGTCACGGCGGCAATACGGTGTCAAAGGCGTAAGATACAGGGGTTCACGGACGCGCACCAGTCCACGTCCAGCGAAGACGCCGGTTTGGCTTAAGGATTATCCCGGAAATCCCGTGAACCTCAGCGGACGATCACCCGCGTCCCGAGCCCGGCGCGATTGTACAGATCGATGACATCGATGTTGCGCATACGGATGCAGCCGGACGACACCATGCGGCCGATTTCCTCCGGCTGGTTGGTGCCGTGGATTCGATACAGGGTGTCATGATTGCCCTCGTAGAGATAGAGAGCGCGGGCGCCCAAGGGATTCCACGGACCGCCCGGCGTCGGGCCGGCGCTGGGGAACCGGCGCATCAGGCTGGGAGTCGGGTTCCACGCGGGCCATTCGGCCTTGTGGCCGACCCGGGTTTCCCCGGTCCAACCGCTGTATTCGTCACCGACGGCCACGCCGTAGCGAATCGCCTTGCCGTCGGGAAGAACGTAATAGAGATACCGGCTCTGGGTGTCGACAACGATGGTGCCGGGCTTTTCCTTGGTGCGGTAGTCAATGAGATAGCGCGCAAAACGCTGTTCGGGTTCGCCCTTGGGAACCTTCGGGAGCCATTCCTTGTCACGCTTGGTGATCTCGGGATCCGGCGTGCCCTTGTAGGCACATCCCGCGAGCAGCAGGCTCATGAAAATCAGAATGGCAACGGACGGCGCGCGCATCGTTTCACTCTCCCGGTAGAGATGTTAAGTACCAACACCGTTGCTGACCTCTAACCGTGATTCGTCGATATGACAATACCGCAAAGGCAACTCCGGTGCTCCCTTGCAACCTGTGGCAAATTGAACACATTGTTCGGTTCCAGCCCGGTCCAAGGAATTCTTTATTAACCACAAAACGGTTGATAAATCCCAAACAAGCCCGACATCCGGCAAAAGATTGAGACAATAAAACGGCGGAATGCCCGTCACGTTCCGCGGGTTTTGTTTTCCCACTTCCGTGATTTCCAGCGCCAGGAATTGGCAAGACCGCGCAGCCACTCGTCGCACAGGAACCCGATCCAAATTCCGATCAGTCCCCAACCGAAGACAATGCCCAGAATGTAGGCCACCGGAACCGAGACGCCCCACATGAAAATAATGCCCATATAGAGGGGAAACCGCGCGTCGCTCGCCGCCCGCAGGGCGTTGACCATGACAATATTGAGAGTCCGCCCCGGCTCGATAATCCAGGACAGGGTGAACAGCGGCAGCAGCAGCGCGGTAGTCGTCGCGTCATTGGCGAAAAAATCCAGAATCGGCATTTTTGTCACCCAGATCAGCGACACCAGCACCACCGTGAACACCAACCCGGTGAAGAGGCTGCGAAATGTGCGGCGGTAGGCTTCGTCATAACGCTTGGCACCGACGTGGTAGCCGACCATGATTTCGTTGGCGACGCTGATGGATATGCCCAGCGCCATGATGAAGAAGGTGAACTGGAAATAGAGGGTCTGGGCGGCGAGTTCCGCCTCCCCCATCAGCCCGATGAAGCCGAAAATGACGACGTATTGCCCGATCCACAACAGGTTCTCGCCGGCCGAGGGCAGACCGATGGCGAGAATGCGCTTCAACAGCGACACATTCCACTGGAAGAACAGCATGAACGTGAACTGCAACTTCAAACCGAAGACTATCAAGGCCCCCAGCACGACAATCGCCACCAGCCGCCCGACAAGAGTCGAGCAGGCCACGCCGTAGAGACCCGTGGGTTCCAGCGACCCGAATCCGTAGAGCGCCACCATATTGCCCAACACGGTGATGGTGTTGGCAATCAGGGTGACGTACATGGCGGCGCGCACCTTGCCGTAGACGCGCAGGCACGCGGCGAAAATGAGCGAGACCGCCTCCGGAAACAGGCAGATGCCGAGGATGTAAAGATAATCGTGGGCGTCGGCGAACAGACTCTCCGGCGTATTCAACAGCCGCAGGATATCTCCCGAGAAATGGCATACGGTGAGCGCGACCATGAACCCCAGCAGCAGGTTGACGGCGATGGCGATGTGAATCGCCTTGCGCGCCAGGTTGCGGTTGCCGGCGCCCAACTGCTGCGCCACCACCACGGAACAGCCGACGGAGATGAAGCTGAGGACGTTGATGCTGACATTGAACACCTGATT
>JAISTL010000220.1 GCA_031272615.1 Methylobacteriaceae bacterium
GCGCACGGCGTGCCCGGCATTCAGCCAGCGGCTGGTGAACGGACGCATCGGCACCACGGTGAGCGTGAACGCCGCCATGACAAAACCCTGGATGTCCTTGGTGATCCCCAACCCGTCGAGATAGAGCGGGAAAATCGGGATCAGCATCTGAAACCCGAAAAAGGTCAAGAAGTTCACAAAGCACAAGCCGACAAAGGGTTTTGTCAACAGATCCGATTTTGCCATCACCTACCCCGGTCCTGCTCCGGCTCGACCAGACGCCCTCCGTCATCGGCGGCATCTGCAATAACACTCTGTGATATAAGGCGAATTCCCGTCCCGGCAAACGTGCCCGACGTTTTCCGGCCGGCATTGATATAAACGGCGTTACTGTTTCGAACTGTCCGGCGCGTCCAGCATGATCACCACGTCGTTGGCGTGGACGCGGCCCAGAACGATGCGGGCGCGTTCCTCCAGAAGGTCACGGTCAATGCGGTCGTCCCGCAACAGGGAGATGCGGTGCTCCAGCGTGTCCCGTTCAGTCTTGAGCCGGGCAAGTTCGTCGCGCAATTCCTGAACTTCGGCACTGACGGTGTTTTTCGCTTCCACCCCGCGGTTTCCGGAATACGCCTGGTCGACAAAGAAATACACCAGCCCGCCGATGACGCAGTAAAACGTCAGCAGCGAAAAAAACCGTGTCAAACCTTGACGACGCTTTACCATTCCGGAACGGCCCGCCCGAACTTCCTTGAAGACTCCTGCCGTTTATAAGGTCAAGGCCTTAAGAATCCGTTGAGGAATCGTAAACATTCCGGCGACGCGCCACCTCCGGGAACCGAATCCCGGAGGTCCTTGTGGGGGTCCAGGCTGCCGGCGCCGGTTCTCAGGCGCTGAGCAGCTTCAGGGCTTTACGCCCGGCATAAACGGCACTCTCACCCAGTTCTTCCTCGATGCGGATCAACTGGTTGTATTTGGCGATCCGGTCAGACCGGGCCAGAGAACCGGTTTTGATCTGGCCGCAGTTGGTGGCCACTGCGAGATCGGCAATGGTCGAATCCTCGGTTTCGCCGGAGCGATGGGACATCACACAGGTATAGCCCGCGCGGTGCGCCATGTCGACGGCGGCGAGAGTCTCGCTCAACGTGCCGATCTGGTTGACCTTGACCAGCAGCGAATTGGCGATGCCGAGCTTGATGCCTTCTTCGAGGCGCTTGACATTGGTCACGAACAGGTCGTCGCCGACCAGCTGCACCTTCTTGCCGATGAGATCCGTCAGAATCTTCCAGCCCTCGAAATCGTCCTCGGACATGCCGTCTTCAATGGTGACGATGGGATAGCCGGCGATAAGCTTGGCGAGATAGTCCGCCTGTTCCTGGCGGGACCGCTTGACGCCTTCACCGGTATAATCATAGACGCCGTCCTTGAAAAACTCGGACGCGGCGCAATCCAACCCGATGGACACATCGACGCCGGGCTTGAAACCGGCATCTTCAATGGCTTTGACGATGAAATCCAGCCCCGTTTCCGCTGACGGCAGGTTCGGCGCAAAACCGCCCTCGTCACCGACATTGGTGTTGAGGCCGGCGCTCTTCAGGTTCTTCTTGAGGGTGTGGAACACTTCGGTTCCATACCGCACCGCCTCGGCAATGGTCGGCGCGCCGATGGGCATAATCATGAATTCCTGAAAATCGATGGGATTGTCGGCGTGCACGCCGCCGTTGATGATATTCATCATCGGAGTCGGCAGAACGTGGGCCTGAACGCCGCCGACATACTTGTAAAGCGGCAGGCCGGCCGATTCCGCCGCCGCCTTGGCGACCGCCAGAGACACGCCGAGAATGGCGTTGGCGCCCAGCCGCCCCTTGTTCGGCGTTCCATCCAAATCAATCATTTTCTTGTCGACGAGCAGCTGATCTTCCGCGTCAAAGCCGATCAGATCCTCGGAAATCTCGTTGTTCACGGCTTCGACGGCCTTGAGCACGCCCTTGCCGAGATATTTCGTCTTGTCGCCGTCACGCAGTTCCACTGCTTCATGGGCGCCTGTCGAGGCGCCGGACGGCACGGCAGCCCGCCCGAAAGAATCGTCTTCCAGAAGGACATCAACTTCAACGGTGGGGTTGCCGCGGCTGTCAAATATCTGCCGAGCGGTTACATCAACAATTGCGGTCATTTCATGCTCCTAAGACACTTCAAAATTGAAGCCTTTCAAATAAGGGGGGCGCCCGCGGCGCGCGGACCGCCTCACCCGCTTCCTATTGACTAAAAATTCCTTCTTGGCAACAAGGAACTCGCAGTTTTGTGAAATAGATTGTCACAACACACGACTTAGCGGACACCCGCCGTCTTCACCAGCCGGTCGATGGACATCAGGGTCTTCAACAACGCATCCATATCTGCGAGCGGCACCATGTTGGGCCCGTCGGAGGGCGCCCGCTCCGGGTCTTCGTGGGTCTCGATGAAGACACCGGCCACGCCCACCGCCACCGCCGCCCGGGCAAGCACCGGCACGAACTCTCTGCGGCCGCCGCTGGAAGCGCCCTGCCCTCCCGGCTGCTGCACCGAATGGGTGGCGTCGAACACCACCGGCGCTCCGGTCATCCCGGCCATGATCGGCAGTGCCCGCATATCCGAGACCAGTGTGTTGTAGCCGAACGAAACGCCGCGTTCCGTCAGCAGCACCCGCGAATTCCCGGCGTCCACGCATTTGTTGAACACGTGCACCATGTCCCACGGCGCAAGGAACTGCCCTTTCTTGATGTTGACGATGCGCCCGGTTTTGGCCGCCGCCGTCAGCAGGTCCGTCTGGCGGCACAGGAATGCCGGAATCTGCAGAATATCCACCACCTCCGCCACCACCGCGCACTGATACGGCTCGTGGACATCGGTGATAACCGGCAGCCCGTATATGTCCTTCACCTCTGCGAATACGGAGAGCGCCTTGTCCATGCCGATTCCGCGTGCTCCGCGGCCGGACGTGCGGTTGGCCTTGTCGAAGGACGATTTGAACACCAGCCCCAGCCCGAGTTTTCCGCAGATTTCCTTCAGCGCCGCCGCCATGAACAGCGCGTGCTCACGGCTTTCCATGGCACACGGGCCGGCAATCAGAACAAAGGGCAAATCGTTGCCGAAGTTCAGCGACCCGACGGTGACGGTAAACGGCTCGGCGCTCATTCCGGTTTCTCCCATTCCCGCCGGTTACACAAGACGGCTTTGTTCCAACGCCGCGTGGATGAAGCTCCTGAACAACGGATGGACATCGAAGGGGCGGGATTTCAGTTCCGGGTGGAACTGCACGCCGACGAACCACGGGTGGTTCCTGAGTTCGACAACCTCCGGCAGAATCCCGTCCGGCGACATGCCCGAGAAGATGAAACCGTGTTTCTCCAGCCTGTCGCGATAGGTGATGTTGACCTCGTAGCGGTGCCGGTGGCGTTCGGAAATCTCGCGTTTGCCGTAAATCTCCGCGGCAAGGCTGCCGGAAGCCAGAACCGCCGGATAGGCCCCGAGCCGCATGGTGCCGCCGAGATCACCGTCCGCCGCCCGCCGGTGCACCACTCCGCCGGCCACCCATTCCGTCAGCAGACCGACCACCGGCTCGGGAGTCGGCCGGAACTCCGTCGAATTGGCTTCCTTGAGCCCGAGCAGCGAGCGGGAGGCTTCGATGACCGCCATCTGCATACCGAAACAGATGCCGAAAAACGGAATCCTGTGTTCCCGCGCGTAGCGGACGGCGTTGATCATCCCCTCGATGCCGCGCTCACCGAAGCCACCGGGAATAAGGATTCCGTCCACGTCTTCCAGGTGCGACGCCGGATCTTCCGCTTCAAACAACTCGCTGCCGATCCACTTGAGGTTCACCCGCACCTTGTTGGCAATGCCGCCGTGGGTCAGAGCCTCGATCACCGATTTGTATGAATCGACCCACTCGGTGTATTTCCCGACGATGGCGATGGTCACCTCGCCTTCCGGGTTGTTGATGCGGTCGGAGATCTCCTCCCACCGGCCGAGGTCCGGCTCCGGCGCGCCGTTGATTTCAAACGCGGCCAGAATCTCCGTGTCGAGGCCGGCGGCGTGATAGGCCAGCGGCACGTCATAAATGGATTTGGCGTCCAGCGCTTCGACAACGGCGCTTTCCCGCACGTTGCAGAACAGGCTCAGCTTGTGCCGCTCCTCGGAGGGAATCGGCCGGTCCGAGCGGCACAGCAGCACATCCGGTTGAATGCCGATGGACCGCAGTTCCGCCACCGAGTGCTGGGTCGGTTTGGTTTTCAGCTCTCCGGCCGAAGCGATGAACGGCAGCAGCGTCAAATGCACAAACACCGCGTGTCCGCGCGGCAGCTGCTGTTTCAACTGGCGAATGGCTTCGAAGAACGGCAGCCCCTCGATATCGCCGACGGTGCCGCCAATTTCCACCAGCACAAAATCCAGATCCTCGTTGCCGTGCAGGATGAATTCCTTGATCCGGTTGGTCACATGCGGAATGACCTGAATGGTCGTTCCCAGGTAATCGCCGCGTCTTTCGCGTGAGATGATGTCCAGATAGATGCGCCCGGTGGTGATGTTGTCGTTTTTGGTGCACGGACGCCCGAGGAAACGCTCGTAATGTCCGAGATCGAGATCGGTTTCGGCGCCGTCGTCGGTCACGTAGCACTCCCCGTGTTCGTAAGGACTCATGGTTCCCGGGTCGACATTGAGATACGGGTCCAGCTTTCTCAGGCGGACCTTGTATCCCCGGGCCTGCAGCAGGGCGCCGAGCGACGCCGACGCCAACCCTTTGCCGAGTGAAGACACAACACCGCCGGTGATAAAGATGTAGCGCGTCACGTAGTCATTCTCCTTCACATTTCCCCGACGCCCAACGGCTGATTCGGCGCGTCGAGGTATCTTACAAAAAAAAGAAGAGGCTGGAAGGAGCCTCTTCTTTATCTTCAGACTATTGTGCCTGTGGAACCTGCGGGCCCGCCGGCTGGGCCGGTTGTTCGGCCGAAGGCGGAGCGACATCCAGCGGCGAGCTGGAAGTTGTGGAAATCCCGGTGTTCGGCAGGACGGATGTGGGCGTCGCATCGCCTTTTGAAATAATCGCCAAGGCAAGGCTTGACGCAAAAAACAAGGCGCCCAGAATCGCCGTGGCTTTCGTCAGCGCACTGGCCTGCCCGCGGGATGACAGCAACCCGGAAATACCGCCGGTTCCACCGCCGAGCCCCAACCCGCCTTCCGAGCGTTGCAGAAGAATCACCCCGATCAGCGCCAGGACGATGATGAGATGACCTGCAAGAACAACCTGATACATAACCTGATCCTAAACGATTCCCTGCCGCGAAAAAAGGCGCCGCACGTCAAAGCCTGCAATGACATCCGCCGCGGGACAAATCGGTCAAAAGCGCGACAATTTGTCCGGGCATAACACCAACAACCCCGCCGTCTCCGGCTCGAGGAGATCCGGAATCGGAGAAAAAGCGGGGAGACCTGTTGTAACTCAGCAGGCCTCTATCACAACCGCGCACCGAACGCAAATGCGAAGCGGGGAGAACCGGCGCATCGGCGGCAAACAACCTGTCGTCAGGCAACCGCTGCGACGATCGCCAGAAAGTCTTTTGCCACAAGGCTGGCGCCGCCGACCAGCGCGCCGTCGACATTGGCCGTGCCCAGCAACTCGGCGGCATTGGACGGTTTCACCGAGCCGCCGTAGAGGATGCGCACAAGATACTGGTCATCCTTGCCGACCAGAGCGATGAGGTCTTCGCGAATCGCCGCGTGAACCTCGGCGACGTCCGCCACTGTCGGCGTCAGGCCGGTTCCGATGGCCCATACGGGTTCATAAGCAATCACGAGATTCTGCGCCGTGCTTCCCGCCGGAACGCTGCCCTTCAGCTGGGATTTCACCACTGCGATGGCCTTGCCCGACTCCCGCTCTTCGCGGGTTTCACCGATGCACACCACCGCGGTCAGGCCTGCACGATGGGCCGCAACGGTTTTTTCATTGACGAGAGCGTCGGTTTCCCCGTGATACTGCCGCCGTTCCGAATGCCCGAGGATGACATACTGCCCGCCGCTGTCCTGGATCATCTCGGCGGAAATATCGCCGGTGTAAGCACCGGACGCCTTGGTGTGGCAATCCTGTGCGCCGATGTACAATCCGCTGCCCGCGGCCTGTACAGCGAAGGCGTGCAGAAGAGTCGTCGGCGGACACACCAGCACGTCGACTTTTTTGGCCACCGCCGCCGTATACCCTTCGCGAATCCCGTCAAGGACGCTCTGCGACGCCCGCAATCCATTCATTTTCCAGTTTCCGGCAATCAACGGCCGCGGCTTTTCCGTGCTCATCCTTATGTCTCCTTTGGTCATTGGAACGCAATTTTTTTGCCAATATCAGAGAATTCCGGCGTTGTTCAAGTGAAATAGTCTTTCCCTCAACGCGACAATGGTTTATCCGCAATACATCAATTGGCTCAATGATGAGGCGAACATGCTGCAGTGGATTCGAAATATCGGCCAGAGCAAACTGGGCAAGTTGTTTACAACGCTCCTGTTTGGTCTGATTATTGGTGGTTTTGCCCTTTTTGGCGTTTCCGACGTGTTCCGGGGCGCCCCCCCGACCGTCGTCGCTTCGGTGGGCAAATCCGAGATAACCCGGTTTGATTTCCAGCGCGCCATCGAGAACTTCATGACGACCCGGGCACGGGAAAAGCAGCCCATCACCCGCACGGCCATCAAGGAGCGCGGCCTTGACAAAACCCTGTGGGATGAACTCGTTTCCGACACTCTGGTCAAGGAGGCGGCCCGCGAACTGCAAATCGGCGCACCGCAACAGGCTGTATCACAATACATTCTGAACGAACCGATCTTCCAGACCAATGGCGTGTTCGAGAAAGAGCGTTTTGACGCCATCATCCAGAATTGGGGTTACTACAGCGAGGAACAGTACATCGCGCGGATGCAGCAACTCATTCCGGGGCAACAGATTTACTCCGTCTTCGATGCCGATACCTCCGTTCCGCGCGCCAAGCAGGAACTGCTGTGGCGTCTCGATAACGAAAAGCGCACCGTGCGCGCCTTCACCCTGCCGTATGACGAAAACCTGATTCCCGCCGAAGACGACGAGACGCTGAAAGCCTTTTATGAAAAGAACAAGTCCAGATACTCCACCCGGGAACAACGCACCGTTGCGGTGTTGAGTATCGACCCCACCTCCGTTGCAAAGAATGTGACGGTTCCGGATAGCGACGTGCGCGCCGAATATGAGCGCACCAAAGACAGCATGGCGACATCGGAGAGCCGCGCTTTCGAGCAAATCATTTTCACTTCCACCAACCAGGCGAAGGAGGCCAAAGCCGAACTGGACAAGGGCACGCCGTTTGACACCGTTGTCGCCGAATACAAGGCCAAGGACGGCGTCACCATTGTGCCGCCGTCATCCCCCATCGCCAGGGAATCCATCGCCATGCTGGATCCGGAACTGGCCAATACGCTGTTTTCCCTTGAGTTGAATGCGGTCTCCGGGGTTTTCCAATCCCTGCTTGGGCCGTCCATCGCCCGCGTCACCCAAATCACTCCTCCCGAACCTCCCCCCTTCGAGGCGGTCGCTCTGGATATCCGGAGAACTCTCGCGGCCCAGCGCGCGTCCAACGCCCTCGACGAAGTTCACGACAAGGTGGAGGACCTTCTTGGTGAGGAAAAACCGCTGATCGATATCGGCAAGGAGCTCGACATTCCCGTTGTCATGCTCACAAATATCAACGCCGACGGCAAGGACCCGGCCGGAGAGGACCTCGCGGCGCCGATCATCAAGCAGGTGCCGTCGCTGAATCCCGGCTTCCTGAACCAGGTCTTCCACCTCGAACTGAACCGGGACGGCGGCGCACAGCGTACCGAGGAAGGCGGTTATCTCTGGTTTGTCGTCACCGCTGTCACCCCGGCGGGAGAAAAACCGTTCGAGACAATTCGCAGCGACGTTCTCGCCGACTGGCGTCATGACACGTTGATCACGGCAACATCCGAAAAAGCCGCCGGATATGTCGAGCGGCTGAAAAACGGTGAAGACATGGCCGCCGTCATCAGCGAACTCGGCGCCGATGAAAAGACCATCACCGACATCACCCGCTCCAAGGCGCCCGATGACATTCCCCCGTCGGGCATCGCCGGCGTGTTCTCCACCGGAGTCGGCGGCTTCGGCACGACTCTGACCAACGCCGGCGTGCTGATTTACCGGATTGTGAAGGCGGAAGTGCCCGAGTTCAAACCGGAGGCCGAGCCGGCCACCAAGCTGGCCGAGGCCCAGGCGGAGGATGAGCGTGCACAGTTTCTGGCGCAGCTGCGTCGGGAAATCCCCATTGAAACCAACCAGATTCTCTACAACCAGGTCGCCGGCGGAGATGATTATCAGTAGAATTTCCAGCCTTTCGGGCGCCTTGCCATGACGTCGCTCCCCCATCTGACCGCATCGGGAGACGCGCATATGGTGGACGTTTCGGAAAAACCGGTTTCCGTGCGCCGTGCCGTCGCCGAAGGGTTCATCGTCATGAGCCGGGAGGCGTTCGCGGCGCTCGAGGCGGGGAGTCTCAAAAAAGGCGACGCGCTGTCATCAGCGCGCATTGCCGGCATCATGGCCGCCAAAAAAACCGCTGATCTCGTTCCGCTGTGCCACCCCCTGGCGCTCACCAAAGTCGAGGTGAGCTGCGAACCCGCCCCGAACCTTCCCGGCGTCATGGTGCGGGCTGAAGTCGGAACCACCGACCGCACCGGCGTGGAAATGGAAGCGTTGACGGCGGTCGCCGTTGCCTGCCTCACGGTGTATGACATGGCGAAAGCGGTGGACCGCGCCATGCGCATCGACGGCATTCGCCTGCTGGAAAAGAGCGGCGGAACCTCGGGGGAGTACCACGCACCGTGACTCTGCTGCACCCCGACGAGGCGCTGCAGCGTATTCTCGCTTCGGCGCAGACCCTCAGCGAAACCGAAACCGTGCCGCTGGCCTCTGCCCGCGGGCGTGTTTTGGCCAAGCCGCTCACCGCCCGCTGCACGCTTCCCCCCTTCGATGTGTCGGCCATGGACGGCTACGCGTGTGTCGTCGACACTCCTGACCGGCGCACCCCCATGCGCCTCAAAGTCATCGGCGAAAGCGCGGCCGGTCACCCTTTCATGGGCGAACCGGGTCACGGGGAAGCCGTGCGCGTCATGACCGGCGCCGCTGTCCCGCGCACCGCCAATACCATCGTGCTTCGCGAACAGGCCGAGGAAGACGGCGCCCGGGTTGTTCTGCATCCGCCCTTCGAGCCGGGCCGCCATATCCGCCGCAAGGGCCTGGATTTTGAACGGGGCGCCCCGCTTCTCCACCCCGGTGTACCGCTCGATGCCCGCCACATCGGCCTAGCGGCGGCCATGGGCCATGCGCGGCTCGCCGTGCTCCGTCGTCCTAAGGTGGCGATAATCGCCACCGGAGACGAATTACTGGAGCCCGGAGCACCCGCCGGCGACGGCGCCCGGGTGTTTTCCTCCAACCCGTCCTGGGCCGCCGCCATGATATCCGGCGCCGCCGGTGAGGCGCTCATCATCGGCACCGCCGGGGATTCCGTCGCCTCGCTCACAGCCGCCCTCGATGCCGCCCGCGACAGCCGGGCTGACATCATCCTCACCTGCGGCGGAGTCTCGGCCGGCGCCCGGGATCTC
>JAISTL010000302.1 GCA_031272615.1 Methylobacteriaceae bacterium
GTTGTTTTATTCCACGTTCGGGCATATTTCGCGTATTGCAGCGGTCGACAGTGGCGCTGCGGTAAGCGGTTTTCGTTTGATTATGCCCTGAACGGGATGAAAGGAACGATATTCCAAACCCCCGCGGGCACGTCCTTCGGGGGTTTTTTACCGTGTGTGGCCTGCATCGCTTCGACATGCGACCAAAACCAAAAATGATAAGAGGATACCATGGCCCTGACACTCGCGACCCGGATGAGCCACTTGGAGGCTTCGGAAATCCGTGAAATATTGAAACTCACCGCCCGCCCGGAGGTCATTTCCTTCGCCGGCGGTCTTCCCGCTCCCGAGCTGTTCCCCATCGAGGAGATCAAGGAAGCCGGCCGCCTGGTGCTGGAGGAAGCCGGGGCATCGGCGCTGCAATACACCACCACCGAAGGGTTGGCAGCCTTGCGGGCATGGATTTCCGAGCGCATGAACCGGCGGGTCGGCACGCACTACACCGCCGACCAGGTGCTCATCACCAGCGGGTCGCAGCAGGCCATCGATCTTTCCGGCAAGGTGTTCCTCGATGAGGGCGACGTGGTGGTGTGCGAAAGCCCGACCTATCTCGCCGCCATTTCCGCGTTCAAGGCCTACGCTTGCGCCTTCGCCGAAGTGGAAACCGATGACGACGGCATGGTGATGGAAGACCTGGAGCGGGTGCTCAAGACCACCAAAAACTGCCGGATCATTTATACGGTGCCCAATTTCCAGAACCCGACGGGGCGCACATGGTCGACGGAACGGCGCAAGCGCCTGGCCGAACTGGCGGCGGAGTATCAGGTTGCGGTGCTGGAGGACGACCCCTACGGCGAGCTGCGCTTCGAGGGTGACTTCCTGCCGTCGGTGAAATCCTTCGACGAGGCGGGAGTCGTGCTCTCGCTGGGGACATTCTCCAAGATTCTCTGCCCCGGCATGCGCATAGCGTGGATTGCCGGCGACGCCGAGCTGATTCGCCAATATGTGCTGGTCAAGCAGGGGACTGACCTGCAGTGCAACACCATGGCGCAGATGGAAATCGTCAAATATCTGGAGCGGAATGACATCGAAGCCCACATCGCCCGCATCCGTGAAACCTACAAGCGCCGCTGCCACCTGATGCTGAAATGCCTGGGAGAGGAACTGCCCGGCAATATGGCGACCTTCACCCGACCCCAGGGCGGCTTGTTCGTGTGGGTTGAACTGCCCCCGGACATCAACGCCCGCGACCTGCTGCTGAAGTGCCTGGAACAGAATGTCGCCTTTGTGCCCGGCGGCGCCTTCTTCCCCAATTCCCGGAAGGAAAACACGTTCCGCATGAATTTCTCCAACATGCCGGAGGAGCGGATCATCGAGGGCGTCCGGCGACTCGGCGTGGCACTGCGCACGATGTAACGGTTCGGGGGCCGCCCTTCAGCCGAACGGCAAGAGCCGGCGGGTGACTCCTGAGTCGCGTGACGGCGTTATCCACATCCTGCCGGAACGGCGATGAAACGCCGCCCTCCCCTTCGGCATCAATCCGGCTTGGAAACAGCAGCGGTTTTCGAGTTACCAATTATTAATTTCAGGGCAACTCTTCCATAATTTCAACACATTGTTAATCTATGGTCCGCTAAATACGTGATAACAAGAACGACACTTCAAGAGAGTTTCCCAATGCTGTGCCGCGCCGGTGCCGTGCACCGAAAGATATCTGGTGGTTTCCGCCGTCGGGCATCGTCGATTCCGGCGCATGTCAATGTCGCGTCCGCACGTATTGAGCGTTTTTCTTCTCTTTCACCCCTTCACGAAAATGTGTCCGCTCGCCGGTGGTTCCGTTCACCCGGGCGCACGTTCGATGTCGGGCGCATGAACACTGTTCAGCATTTCAACGAGATTCCCTATCGGCTCACGGGAAAGGGCAGTTTCCTTGTGAGCCGTTCAAGCGAGCCGCACGGTAGTACCTGAGAATCCTGTCAAGCGGTTTGCTCCGACCACCGGATCACGCAAGTGGTCCGGTGGTTTTTTTGTGTTCGACCGGAAGCCATGCCGTGAACAGGGAACAACCGCGGCGCATTCTCCGGAAACGAAGGACGTGGTGGACACGGTGGACACGGTGGACACAGTGGACATTTTGCGGGGAACAGTTTCGTCCACGACGTCCACCAAGTCCACCAAGTCCACCCTTGTCCACCAAAAATTTTGTCGGATGGCGGTTCAGTTTTCATACCCCCAACCCTGAACGGTTGAGGGCCGGGTCGACCCGCTTCAGGCATGTCATTAACGCATACCTAACATGCAAATAAAGTATAATTTACATAGAACTGTGTAATTTTAACGTTTTATATCAAAATTCCTATGTAAATACTGTAAAGTGTGATAATTTATATCAAATTGTATCAATGTGTGTCAAATAACTCCTTGATATAAAAACCATAAACACTATCTTCTGTTCTGGAAATACTGATTGAACGAAGGGAACCAATTCTGCAGCGCCATGCCGACCGGTCAAATTTCTTCATTTGATGCGGCGTTATTGGCAAGACCTTGTGGAAATATTATGTTTTCATAAGGCCCAGCCACCAGCGGTCAGCAGCGACGATACGGGAAAATGACCGTGAAATACGGTTGTCATCTCTCCGTCGCCCGGTCGGGACGGCGATGCGGAACCTGTCACCCTGAGTTTCAATCCGGTTTCCGGTTTCAAATAACTTCGAAAACATGACTATACATTACAATACAAAAAGACTCCTGCTTAATAACTTGAACTTTGCTTCCGGATTTCCCATAGTCCGAATAATACACCGGGCCTCTTAATCCACGAGGCAGGGCTCAACCAAACGGTCCCCGGGAAGGGCAGTTTCCCCCGGATCGTTCCAGCGGATGAAAGCGCGGCCTCTGAGAGCTGTTCTCCAGTCCGTTTCCCGGCCACCGAACCGCCGCAGCGGTCCGGTGGCCTTTTTTTCGGTCTCCGGAAAAGCTGCTGATTTTCCCGCATTTTCTCGGACGGTCCCGACCCGTCGTCAAAAATGGCGTTTGACTTATCGGACTTTCTGCCGCAAAACACCGCCGACCATATCCGTGAAGACGCCGTCTTCAGCGGGGAGTAATCATTTTTCGTGGTGGTTTATGAAACTTCTCATCGTCGAATCTCCTGCCAAAGCCAAGACGATCAACAAGTATCTCGGGCCGGGCTATCAGGTCGTCGCCAGTTTCGGTCACATCCGCGATTTACCGGCCAAAAAAGGGTCGGTCGATCCGGAGCATGATTTTGCCATGACCTGGCAGATCGAACCGCGGGGCGCCAAACACGTCAGCGAAATCGCCCGGGCCGTCAAAGACGCCGACAAACTGATTCTTGCCACCGACCCGGATCGCGAGGGCGAAGCCATATCATGGCATGTGGTCGATGTGCTGACCGCCAGGAAGCTGCTCAAAACCATCCCGGTGGAACGCGTCACGTTCAACGCCATCACGAAGGACGCGGTGCAGGCGGCCATGGCGGCGCCGCGGCAGATCGACCAGTCCCTGGTGGATGCCTATTTGGCGCGCCGGGCGCTGGATTATCTCGTGGGGTTCACGCTGTCGCCGGTGCTGTGGCGCAAGCTGCCGGGCGCCCGCTCGGCCGGGCGGGTGCAATCGGTGGCCCTGAGGCTGGTCTGTGACCGCGAGCGGGAAATCGAAACCTTCAAGCCGCAGGAATACTGGTCAATCATCGCGCATCTGGCCACCAAAGACGATGCCGCGTTCGACGCCCGCCTTGTCGGCGCCGACGGCAAAAAAATCCAGCGGCTCTCCATCGGCTCCGGCGAGGAGGCGGCCGGCTTCAAGCGGGACCTGGAACTGGCCACCTTCACGGTGGCCTCCGTGGAAGCCAAACCGGCCAAACGCCATCCGTCGCCGCCGTTCACCACATCGACCCTGCAGCAGGAAGCCTCGCGCAAGCTGGGGTTCGCCCCGGCGCAGACCATGCGCGTCGCCCAGCGTCTCTACGAGGGCGTCAGCCTCGGCGGCGAGACCGTGGGGCTCATCACCTATATGCGGACCGACGGCGTCGATATGGCGCCGGAAGCGGTGCGCCGCGCCCGCGATATCATCGTTCAGGAATACGGCGAACGTTACCTGCCGCAGGTTCCGCGCCGCTACACGGCGAAAGCCAAGAACGCCCAGGAGGCGCACGAGGCCATCCGCCCCACCGATATCGGCCGTCTGCCCAAAGCCGTTGCCCGCTTTCTCGAACCGGAACAGGCCAAACTGTATGAGCTCATCTGGCTGAGGACGGTGGCGAGCCAGATGGAATCAGCCGAATACGAACGCACCACCGTGGAAATCACCGCGGCGGTCGGGCCCCGGACTCTCGATTTGCGCGCCGTCGGCCAGGTGATCCGCTTTGACGGCTTTCTCACCCTCTATCAGGAAGGCCGGGATGACGGCGAAGACGAGGAAAACCGCCGTCTGCCGCCGATGGCCGCCGGAGACCCGCTGACCCGCAAGGGCATTTCCGCCGACAAGCATTTTACCGAACCGCCGCCCCGCTATTCCGAGGCGAGCCTGGTCAAGCGCATGGAGGAACTGGGCATCGGCCGCCCGTCCACCTACGCCTCCATTCTGGCGGTGTTGCGCGACCGGGACTATGTCCGCCTGGAAAAGAAGAAGCTCTACGCCAACAATATCGGCATGATCGTCACGGCGTTCCTGGAGAATTTCTTCAAGCACTATGTGGAATATGATTTCACCGCCGACCTCGAAGAGCAACTCGACCGGATCTCCAACGGCGAGATTCCGTGGAAGCGGGTGTTGAGCGCCTTCTGGACGGATTTCATCGCCGCCGTGAACGGAACCTCCGAGCTGAGAGTCGCCGATGTGCTGGATGTGCTCAACGAGTTTCTGGCGCCGCACATCTTTCCGCCGAAGGCCGACGGCTCCGACCCGCGCGCCTGCCCGCTGTGCGGCGACGGCAGGCTGTCATTGAAACTGGGGAAATACGGCGCCTTCGTTGGCTGCTCCAATTATCCCGACTGCAACTTTACCCGCCAGCTCAGCACCGGTGAAACCCGGGACGCCGGCGAGACCCCGGCGGGAAACACCGAGCTCGGGACCGACCCGGAAACCAATCTCGCGGTGTCTTTGCGCGACGGACGCTTCGGCCCCTTCGTGCAGCTCGGCAACGACAAGAAGCCGAAACGCGCGTCCCTTCCCAAGGGCATGAAGCCGGAGCAGGTGACGCTGGAGATCGCCCTGAAACTGTTGTCGCTGCCGCGGGAAGTCGCCCGGCATCCGGAAACCGGAGAACCGATCAGGGCCGGCATCGGCAGATACGGCCCCTATCTGCAGCACGGCAAGACCTACGCCAACCTCGAGGCCGACGATGATGTTCTGGAAATCGGCGGCAACCGCGCCATCGACCTCATCGTCGCCAAGGAAAGCGGAGTGCGCCTTCCGCGCGGCAAACGCGAGCCGGTCCCGGCGCGGGTGCTGGGCGCCGACCCGGAAACCGGCGCTGAACTCTCGGTGAAGGACGGGCGCTACGGCCCTTATGTCACCGACGGCAAGACCAACGCCA
>JAISTL010000316.1 GCA_031272615.1 Methylobacteriaceae bacterium
CAATTCAGGACGTGAAATACAACTTGAAAATCGCAGAAATCAACGATAATACATCTGTTCGTTTAATCGTACACCCCATGGGTAAAGCACCGCAGTCTCGGAGGAAACCGGCCTTTGGATACCCTGCCTCTGTTTTTCAACCTCGCCGGCAAGGAGGTTCTGGTCGTCGGCGCCAACCGGGTAGCCGTCGCCAAAATCGGCCTGTTGCTGCAAACCGGCGCAACGGTTGTTGTCGCGGCGGAGCAGACCTGCCACGAGATCGAGGAGTGGGAGCGCGACGGATTCATCCGCGTGGTCGGCATGGATGAAGCAGAACAATCGATTCCGGCGGCGCGTCTGGTGTTTGTCGCGCTGACGGACCTTGCCTTTGCCGCGAAGTTGGCGCACACGGCCGACTCGCTGCATATCCCCGTGAACGTTGTCGACCATCCGGAGTTTTCCTCGTTTATCATGGGCGCGGTGATCGACCGTTCACCGTTGGTGGCGGCCATTTGCAGCAACGGCGCCTCCCCGGTGCTGGCCCGGTCACTGCGCATGAAAATCGAGGAACTGCTGCCCGAACGCATCGGACATCTTGCCGCTTTCGCCGGCGGGTTCCGGAAAAGGGTGCAGGAGCGCCTTGCCGGCATCAATGAGCGCAAAGCGTTTTGGGAGATGTTTTTCAACCATCCGTTGGCTTCGGACATTCTTGCCGGGGAGGTTCCCGATTCGTCGGAACGCATGATCGCGCTGATTGAAACCGGTCCATCGGCCGAAAATGTGAAAACGCTGCATATCGTCGGCGCCGGTGCGCGCTCGGCGGATCTTCTCACCCTGCGGGCGCACGCGCTGTTGGGGCGGGCCGATGTGGTGGTCTATGACCGGGGGCTCGACCCGGGGTTTTTCAACCACCTGCGGCGTGAAGCCCGACGCATCCCGGCCGACGCTCCCGATGCCATGGAAACGTTGGCAAAAGAGGCAGGGGCCGGGCGACTGGCGGTGCGTCTTTGTGCCGGCGCGCTGCCGACTCCCGAAGAGGAGCGCGAGTTCTCAACGCTTGCCGGAACCTTCGGATTGAGAGTTGACGTCACGCCCGGCGTCGCGGGGGGATGACGGCAATGCCTCCCGGCGCTCACCAGGCGAACTGTTCCCGCAGAATCCGCTCGTCAAGTCCGTGGACGCCGTCGTGCAGCATGAGAATGCTGTTGGATTTGTCCAGCCGGGACTCGACCCGGGCGGCGTAGCGGACTTCCTTGCTGTCGGCCACCGCGGCCACCGGACGGCTGCGGGGCTCGAGCACCTCGACGGTGATGGTGGCGTGGTCCGAAAGCAGCGCGCCGCGCCAGCGCCGGGGCCTGAACGGGGTCAGCGGCGTCAGGGCCAGCAGCGGCGAGGACAACGGCAGAATCGGCCCGTTTGCGGAAAGGTTGTAGGCGGTGGAACCGGCGGGCGTCGACACGAGAATGCCGTCGGCGATCAGCTCTTCCATGCGCACGATGTCGTCAATCAGCACGCGGAGTTTGGCGGTCTGATGGGTCTGGCGGAACAGCGACACCTCGTTGATGGCATAGGCGCGGGATTCGACGCCCTCGATGTCCTTCACCTTCATGAGCAGCGGGTGGACCTTGGTCACCTGGGCGCTTTCGATGCGTTCCAACAGGTTTTCCTCGGAAAACTCGTTCATCAGGAAGCCGATGGAGCCGCGATTCATGCCGTAGATGGGCTTCGGATTTTTCAGATACCGGTGCATGGCCTTGAGCATGAGCCCGTCGCCGCCGAGCGCCACGATGACATCGGCGTCATTGGGGGCAACGGAGACATAGCGCTTGTGCAGCGCCGTCAGAGCTTGCTGGGCCTTCTCGGTGTCCGAGGCGACGAAGGCGATTTTCTTGGGTGAGTTTGTCATGAAATGACCGTTATCCCTGTGGCACGCAAGACAAAACTTCGCTATGAAAGGGCGGCCGAAAAGAGCCGTGCCCGTGACGGAGTCTTATACTTTTTTTCGCTTTGTGCAATGAGAACAATGCAGGAGTTATCCATGTCAGATTATATTCTCGTCAATGTCACGTGTCCGGATGACGCGGTCGCCCATACCATCGCCCGGGCGCTGGTGGAGCAGAGGCTTTCCAGCTGCGTGCACGTCTATCCCGACGTGCTGTCGATCTATCGCTGGCGCGGCGAAATTCACGAGGATCGTGAGACCATGATCAACATCAAGACGCGGGCCGGGCTGTGGGAGAAGGTGCAGAAGGTTATTCTCGAACACCATCCCTACGAGGTGTCGGTGTTGACCCGTTCGGAAATCACCGGTTTCAACGACAAGGCCGCGGAGTGGTTTGAAGAGGTGGTGGAGAAATAGCGGACGCGGCGGTGGAGTATCGTTCCATTCATGTGTCTGGTTTCAGGCTGTGTCACCGCAACCGAGCGCGGCACGGGCGCGGCGGGGGGAGAGCCGCCCGTAGCCTGTATTTTCCCCCAAACTGGTAAAACCTGTTCACATCCGTTTTTTTTAGTGCCGCGGCGGCGGAATGGGTGTATTTGCCTCCATCCTTGCCCGTCTCCGGGGTTCGCCGTGATTCCCGAAGGACAGCCCGTGTCCCCGAGGTTTCGGAGCGTGTTCCGGAGACAGAGTCCCTGAAAGCACAAGCCGGATGGTCTGGTCGTTTCCGCAAATCCTGGGGTATATCGCCTTCGTCGTCGGCGTTGTCGCCTTTTCGCAAAAGATCGACGTTCGCCTGAAGGCTGTCGCGGCGCTTCAGGGGCTGATCCTGTCGGTTCATTTCTTTCTGCTGGATGATTTTACCGCGGCGTTTTTGATGGGGGTCAATGTTCTGCGAAATATATCCAGCATTTTCACGCACTCGGTTTGGG
This sequence comes from Methylobacteriaceae bacterium, assembly GCA_031272615.1. Taxonomy (GTDB): domain Bacteria; phylum Pseudomonadota; class Alphaproteobacteria; order Rhizobiales; family Beijerinckiaceae; genus Hohaiivirga. Next base: position 2,851 of record JAISTL010000316.1, read on the forward strand.
TGGCGCTGATTTTCGTGACGATCATCATCGGCGGGGGATACGTGACCGCCGAGCACTGGAATTCGTATATGATCACGGCGGCGCAGGTGGCGTCCACCCTGGGGCTGTTCCTGCTTTCGGCCGTCGGCTTGCGCGCGGTGTTTGCCGTGAGCTCGGCGTTGTGGATCATCAACAACTTTCTCACCGGCTCCATCGGCGGAGTCGCCATCGAAACCTCGTTGTTCATCGCCAATCTTGTGACGATGATTCGTCTGCAGCGGGAAAGGAAGGCAGCGTCATGAAACGAGTGACGGAGAGGTTTCAGGACCTTGGGTTCTCAGGCGATGCCGCCTCAAAGACAACGGGGGAGAACGCCGGTGTCTGAGTTTCTGCAGTATCATCTTTACAACGCGTTATCGTTTGCCCAGATTATGGGGTATCTCGCCTTCTTTTTCGGCGTGCTGGCCTTTTCACAGAAGGTCGATCTGCGACTCAAGGTCTTCTCGGCGCTGGAATGCGTGGTTCTGGCGGTGCACTTTTATCTGCTGGGAAACATGACCGCCATGCTGATGACCGGCATTTCCGCGGTCCGCAATACCACCGCCATCTATGCCCACAACTTGTGGATGGCGGTGCTGTTTCTGTGTTTGTCGGTGCCGGCGGGCATTTATACGGCGGAACACTGGTATTCGGCGTTGATCATCACGTCGCAAATCACCAGCACGGTGGCGCTGTTCACCATGCGCGGCTTGAAAATGCGCTATGTCTTCGCCTTCGGAACGGTGTGCTGGATGATCAACAATTTCCTCTCCGTCTCCTACGGCGGGTTTGCGCTGGAAATGTTCATTCTGATCGCCAATATCCGGGTGATCCGGGTGATGCGCAGGGAGCGCAAGGCGCGCCGGGCTG
>JAISTL010000327.1 GCA_031272615.1 Methylobacteriaceae bacterium
CCGCAAGTCAACAAGGTTCCCATCGGTGAAACGGTTCATTCTGACCATCCTGCTGCTGGTATGCGCGCTCGTCCCGGCGGCGCGGGGGAAGCCGCCGTCTCCCGTGCCGACGCCATCCACGTTCGAGGACACCCTGAAATCGGCGGAAGCCGGGAACGCCAAAGCTCAGTATGAGCTGGGGATGATGTACTACAACGGAACGGGCGTCCCCAAGTATAAGGCGGAAGCCGCCCGGTGGTTCCGTAAAGCCGCTGAGCGGGGTGAAACCGACGCCCAGTATCGTCTGGCGCTGATGTACTACGATTGGGATGGAATTCCTGGAGATGTCGCCGAAGCCCTCAGGTGGTTCAACATATTCGCAAAACACAAACACAACCGTACCGTCGACATCATTTTGGCGGCGGAGCGGGGCGATGCCAAGGCACAGTATGACTTGGGGCGCATGTATTTCAGGGGAGACCAGATTTCCCGGAATCCGGACGAAGCGGTCAACTGGTACCGAAAGGCGGCGGAACAGGGGCTCGCCGACGCGCAGTACACTCTGGGTTTGTCTTACCTGACGGGTGTTCACCGGGATGCGACAGAAGCGGTGAAGTGGCTCACGGCGGCGTCGGAGCAGGGTCATACCTCTGCCCTGACCAGGTTGGGGCGGATGTATTTCGAGGGAGAAGGCGTTGGCCAGAGCTATACTCAGGCCTTGACCTGGTACCGCAGAGCGGCGGTGAACGGGTTCAGGACTGAAGGAGAAGCGGTGCTCGGGTATTTGTGGCTCATTTTCTGGTTGTTTGTTATAGCAGGTATTATGGCATGGGCGGCCAGGGAGAAAATCCGCGCCACGAGAAGAGCCGCGGAGGCGGCGTGGACGGTCGACGCCGACGCCGGCGCAGCCTTGGTCCCGTCGGTTGCGGACAACTTCACCGGGTGGTCCGTCCGGGGCCGGGGAGTTGTGTTTTACCTTGCGGGACAACCACTCTACAGCCTCGGCTTCGACGGCGCCAACGACCGCTGGAGCGTGGTCCGTCACCGTTTGTTGTCGGCAGTGCCCGGTTCCCCTGACGTGGCCTGGTTCCCGTCGATCCCCCGGGCGCTCGACGCGCTGGCCGACCAGATGCCGGTCAAGGCCGACCCGGAAACGGCGCTGCGGCTTCGCGGCGGGTTCCCCTTCGAGAGCATCGACGATGTCAAGCGTTCGTCGGAAACGTTCATTCCCGGGCAGGATCGTTGGCGCGGGCCTGAAACGGCCAAGGAGGCGGCGGACGCCGGCGCCGGGGAATGGGAAACCGACGGCCGCGACATCGCCTTCCGGTATGATGGCAGGGTCCTCTGCACCCTGCCGTTCGATGCGACGCGGCGGCATCGGACCATACGCTGGCATTCGCCGGTGACGGAAGGCCCCTATCTCAACGATGCCGACTACGCGTATGCTGCCGAGGGGCTCAAACTGCCCGTGAAGCAAAGCCTGTATCTCCAAGGCGCGGACTACCCCGCCGCGCTGTCGCCCGCGCTTCTTGCCGGCAATATCCGGATGGATCTGTTCAACGTGCTGGTCGACAGGGGCGAGAGCGACGAACGGGCGTTGATTGCGGCCATCCGGGAGTTCCCGCTGGAATTCATGGAGGTGGAAAGCTTCGGGGTGCTGCCTGACACCGCCGCCGGGGGAGACGACGCCCGCCGCTGACCGGCGCCCGGAACGGCGATGCGGTGGACAAGGGTGGACAAGGGTGGACGTATCCGCCCACTCCACCGGTTGGCATGACGCACCACCGTCCACCGTGTCCACCACGTCCACCCAGTCCACCACGTCCACCGGGGCGTTTTCAGGGCTCACTTTTCAACCGTTTTACCACGCCGTATCATTATTCGGACAAAATTCCGGAGCATGGTGTCTTGCGGGACACAACCGGTTCCGCAAGTCAACAAGGTTCCCATCGGTGAAACGGTTCATTCTGACCATCCTGCTGCTGGTATGCGCGCTCGTCCCGGCGGCGCGGGCGCAGCGGCCGTCGCCCGCGACTTCGTTATCCACGCTCAAGGAAACTTTCTCCACGTTCGCCGAAACTCTGAAATCGGCGGAAGCCGGTAACGCCGACGCGCAGTTCAGACTGGGAGAACTGTACTGCAATGGTGTGTTATCCTTTCGTAAAAACATGACCGACGCGCTCAAGTGGTACACATTGGCGGCGAAGCAGGGAAATGCCGAGGCGCAGTTCAAAGTGGGAGAATTGTACTACAATGGATACGACCGTTTGGACGATTACGTTCGCCAAAACAAGTCCGAGGCGATCAAGTGGTTCAAAATGGCGGCTGACCAGGGCAATGCCGGGGCTCAGTATAATCTGGGCCGCATGTACTATGACGGAGACAGCGTTCCCGAGGATAAAACCGCGGCACTGGAGTGGTTTCGCAAGGCGGCGGAGCAGGGAGACAAATACTCCGGATACTTTGTCAAAGCGGAACAGGGGGATGCCGAAGCGCAGGCCGAACTGGGCGACCTCTATTTCGACATCGGCGCCCAACCCAAGGACAATGGCGAACCCATCGGCTGGTGGAAACTGAAAAACAGGGGGGTGGAGTGGTTCAGAAAAGCGGCGGAGCAGGGAAACGCCCGCGCGCAGCGGAAAATGGGTTGGTTTTATTACGGCTTCGGCGAGAACTTTGTTCAGCGGGACAGAGCGGAGGCGGCCCGGTGGTACACGCTGGCGGCGGAGCAGGGTGATGTTTCTGCGCAGTTCGCCCTGGCCCTGATGTATGACAGGGGGAACGTCACTGCCGGGGATAATAACGCGGCGCTCAAGTGGTTCCATGCCGCGGCGAAACAGGGGCACAAAAACGCTGCAACCTTCGTCGCCGCCTTGCAGGGGGATGCCGATGCGCAAGCGAGGTTGGGCAATCAGTTCAGTCTTGGACCCACAACAACCGAGTTCCCCCGGGACGACGCCCAAGCGGTCCGCTGGTACAAAACGGCGGCGGAGCAAGGGCATGCCGAAGCGCAGGGTCGTCTGGGCGATATGTACCGCCGGGGAGAGGGCGGGCTGCCGATGGATAAGGCCGAAGCGGTGACCTGGTACACGTCGGCCGCGTCGCACGGATGCGCCCGCTGCGCGCTCGAGCTGAGCAGGATGTATTACGAGGGAAAGGAGGTTGAACGGAGTTATCTCCTGGCTGTGCAATGGTTTTACACGGCGGTGGCAAACGGGGATCGGGAGGCCGTTCGCAAATTGAAGGACATCTGCGGGTGGGCCGGCCTCATCGACATCCTCATTGCTCTGTTTTATGTTTCGGTCAGATGGAATCAGCCCGGGGGGAACGAGCCCGCGACGTCGGAAAACCAATCCGGACGTTTCACCCGCCGACAGTCGACTTTGGTATTATTTTCCCTGCTGTGCTTCATCGTGGGCGCTTATCTGCTTTCCAGCCTGAATTTGGTGGGTTGGGTATATTTCCCATTGGGTATATTGCTTCTCATCCTGGCTTTTCCCCGGCCGTGCGGGCTGGGTGCCGCGGCTTTGCTTGCGTTTGTACTTGTCGTGGCGGGTATTTTAAGTATTATATCTTAGTTCTTCCAAACCGGGCGGACGAGGCGTCCGCCATCCCAGCCCTGCGGAATCGGCGGTGCGTCACACCGTCCACCCAAGTCCACCCTTGTCCACCAAAACCCTCTCACCCTCCGGAGAGCGCCTGTTTCACCGTCTCGGGCAGCCGCACGGGGCGGCTGTTCTTCAGCGAGACGATGGTGACCATGGCCGAGAGCAGCAGGGTGTCGGCGCGCCAGATGGCCTGGTCCATGACGAAGGAGGCGCCGGAGACCTCGCTCACCCGGGTGGTGACGCTCAGCAGGTCGTCCATCAGCGCCGGTTTGATGTAGTTCACCGAAATCGCCCGCACGGCGAACACCACGCCGTCGCCGCCGGCGAACAGGTCCGACTGGCGGATGCCGGCAAGGCGCAGAAAATCGGTACGCCCGCGCTCGAGAAAGCGCAGGTAATTGGCGTGGTAGACAATGCCCGAAAAGTCCGTGTCTTCGTAATACACCCGGAGCTTCAGGCGGTGCACGCCGTTTTCGACGGTTCCACCAATGGGCGCAAGGTCGGATGCGGTGTCAGTCATTGTCGGCGTCCTCCTCCAGGTCGAGTTGGAATTGCACGGCGTCGCGCCCCTTCGGCTCGGGCAGGCCGAGATGCCGGTAGGCGTGCACGGTGAGGATGCGGCCGCGCGGCGTGCGTTGAATGAACCCCTTCTGGATGAGATAGGGCTCGATGATTTCCTCGATGGCGTCGCGCGGTTCCGAGAGCGCCGCGGCGATGGTTTCGATGCCCACCGGGCCGCCGGAGAACGACACGGCCACGGTTTCCAGATATTTGCGGTCCATCTGGTCGAGCCCGGCGCTGTCCACTTCCAGCATGTGCAGGGCGCTGTCGGCCAGGGCGCGGGTGACTTCGCTCATCCCCTCGACGATGGCGAAATCCCGCACCCGGCGCAGCAGCCGCCCGGCGATGCGCGGCGTACCGCGGGCGCGCCGGGCAATCTCCCTGGCGCCGTCGTCGGACACGCCGATATCGAGCACCCGCGCGGCGCGCCGCACGATAAGCTCCAGTTCGTCGATGGTATAGAACGCCAGCCGGACGTGGATGCCGAAACGGTCCCGCAGCGGCGTCGTCAGCAGCCCGGCGCGGGTGGTGGCGCCGACCAGCGTGAACTTCGGCAGCTCGATTTTCACCGAGCGCGCCGCCGGGCCTTCGCCGATGATGAGGTCCAGCTGGAAATCCTCCATGGCCGGATACAGGATTTCCTCCACCGCCGGGTTGAGGCGGTGGATTTCGTCGATGAACAGCACGTCGCGCTCTTCCAGGTTGGTGAGTTGCGCCGCCAGGTCCCCGGCTTTGGCAATCACCGGCCCGGAGGTGGAACGGAAATTGACCCCCAGCTCGCGGGCGATAATCTGCGCCAGGGTGGTTTTGCCCAAACCCGGCGGCCCGACGAACAGCACATGGTCCAGCGCGTCGCCCCGGGCGCGGGCGGCGTCGATGAACACCCGGAGATTGGCGCGCGCCTGCTTCTGCCCGACAAAGTCGTCGAGGGTTTGCGGCCTGAGGCTGAGTTCGACGTCATCCTCGCGCCTGGCGCCCGTCAACAGGGAATGGGGGTGTTTCATGGTGTATCGCCGCCTTTGCCCATCTATACCTCAGCCTTTGCGCATGTAAAACGTCCAGTATTTCAGCAGCACGTAATTGAGCGCCGCCGTTGCCGCACCGACACACCCGTAGGCGATGAACACGCCGAAGGGGCCGAGACCGAGCACCGCATCCAGATGGAAACGGGCGATGGCGACTTCGGAGAACGCCACCGAGATGGACAGGCCCAG
>JAISTL010000335.1 GCA_031272615.1 Methylobacteriaceae bacterium
ACGCTCTTCCGATCTCCGACGATTTCCGCGGCGTCGTGCAACACGCCGGACCACGAAGAGCCGTAAAAACATGCTTCCTCTTCGCCGCTTCTCCCGGGTATCGGGTACAGAACCAGCGAATACTCCCGGTGTTCCAAATCATAAGACAGCCGGCAGAGAATGCGTCCGCGCAAGGAGTAGAACGCGGCGGCGCCGTCGAAGACCCACCCGTCTTCAGCCGGTTCCGTGGCCGGAACGGCTTGCGCGGGTTCTCCGTTTCGCGGTTGCGCGGCCTGCCCGGCGGCGGGCGGAGAGGGAGGCGGCGGCGGAGATGGAGCGGCCGCGGGCGCGAGCGCGCCAAACCGGAACAGCGCGCGGTTGAACGGTGGAGAGCGTTGCGCCAGCTCCTTCAGCGTGTCCATCCGGTGGAACGGGAAGGTGTCGACCATTTCCGTCGCTTCGCGTCCGCCGTAGTGCCCGGCGGTATACGCGGCGCCTTCGGTCAAGGCGTCGGTGCAGCGTTGATGCAGTGAAATCTTCGCTTCCCGGCCGGTGACATCGTAGGGCGGCCGCACCGCCGAGAGCCACATGTTTTCCGTCTTGTCGTAAAGCAGCAGAAATATGGGGTTGTCCGCCCGCCAGAAACGAAGCGCCGGGCCGTCCTCCGTCCAGCCGTTGCGCAGCCCGGCAATCGTCGCCGCCTGCCGGGCGTAGGCCGAAGCCGGCTGCTCTCCGGCCGACCCTGGGGGATCCGTCCCGTTCGCCATCGTCGTCTCCCGTTTCCCGCGAAAGAACACCGTCGTACTGTTCGCGAGTCATCGGCAGTAAATCATCACCGATGAGAGTTGTCAACGACATGCGGAACGAATCCCTTCATCGACTGTGACGGAAAACGGTGACGGGTGAAACGAGCGGGCTGCGACCGGATGGGTTGAGAGGGGTCTCCGTCAAGGATGGTCTTCGGGAGATCGGACACTCTCACTCCCGCCAGGACGCGGCGTGAGGCCCGGGATCCGACAACAACCCTCAGACCATAAATGATAATACAAATATGAATAGTAAGACTAACAAGGAGAAAAAATTCGCGTGGAAGACAAATTCATAAACCATACCCAGACCTAACAGTAATGCGCATAGAACCAATAAAACTTCAAGGGTTGATGAAACAGTCTCCCGCAGGTTTATACTTGAAACCATCTTCGCGATACCGGGCGGTATGGTTTGCAGGCTCGTTTGAAGCTTTTCTTCGACATTCATCGGAAAGCTGTCCACGAGATGTATTCCGGTGATTGCGGACAGTTTCGGCTTCCCGCTCTTGAGCTTCAGCGTTGCGGCGGCGTAATTCAGGGATTGGGCGCAGGTCGCGTGATAAGCGCCGGTGACGTCACCCTTCTTCGTTGCCCAAAGATCGGGCCGGATCATCGTGAGCCATTGCTTGCGGGCCGGATCGTAGAGGAGAAGACAAGCGTCATCGTGTGACAGGCGATAACAGGCGATGCCGCCGATGATGAGCCAGGCGCTACCCGAGCTGGTGTTTTCCGCCAGATGCGCGGTTTTGAGCAAAGTCTGCGCTTCTTTGGCGAGGGGAACCGTGGACGCTTTAATGCTGTCGGCATTTTCCCACGAGAATGTGTCAAGCAGGTTTTGCGCCGCCGTATCACTCCGGGCGTGGACGGCTCTCCAGGCTTCCTGCAGCGCCCCGGACCACAGGGGATGGTATGAATAAATGTTCTTTGTTCCTTCCGACGGGTCCGCCGGAGACCGGATTAATAAACACATTTTCTTCTTATGATCGTAATACAACCGGCACAGCACGTTTCCGTCGTGGCTGTAGAGGGCGGCATTGCGGCCGAATGTCCAGCCGTTGGCGGTTTTCGGCACAAGTGGCGCGTCGTCCGGGTTCTCCGCAGGTTTCGCTTCCTCGTGGGCCGTCTTAAGCGTCGCTTGGCGGGGTTCCGGGGGCAGCACCGCAAAGCTGGCCTCCTTCATGAACTCCAGCGGGAACTCGCGGATGGCCCCTTCAAAGGCGCGCTCGTCGCTCTCGCCTTTGTCGACCAAAACGTTGAACAGGTCCAGCCGGATATTGCCGGCAACCAGCGCGTCCTCAAGCGTGGCGGGGTATTCGGCGCCCTTGAGGTAAAGACTGCCTGTAATCGACGGATGCCAGCGCACGCTCCGCTGCCGCCGTGACGCATCGAACGGCAGACTGCAGAGGATATCGCCTCTGTAACGGAAAGCGATGGCTTTGCCGTCGGTTTACCACTCACCGGCGCCCGCGTCCGCGGCTTCCTGCGGCGTTTGCGGCGCCGGCGGCTGCATGGTCTCGAAAGGCCCCGTCACCGACAGGCGCCTGATATGGTCGATCTGCTCGAAGGGAAACCCGCCGCGGAGTATCAGCGCGGCATCGCGGTGCTCCAATGCCCACGGCAGGTCGGCGAGCCTGGTGAGCACACGGGGAAGCGATGGCGAAGACGTGATGTTCAGGCGGCCCGGCGTGGCCGGTGAGAGGGGGGACGAGAACCTGCAGGCGGTCCACTGGTGTTCGTCACCGTCAAAGGTGACGCCGTAGAGCGGTTTCCCCTGAAAGTAAAAGGCAACGCCGTCGTCTTGTATCCGCCAGCCGGTGAAGGAATCCCCGGGTTCCGCCTTTCCGGCGCTGCTCTCATCGACTGAAGCCTCCACTTCCGTCGTTGGTTCCGGCGCAATCGGGCCGGAAACCGGAAAGACCTGTGCAGGTTCCTGAAGATGGTCCATCCTGTGGAAGGGAGAAGACTCGAGCATGTCATCGGCTTCGCGACTGCCGCGGGTGCGCATGAGGAATGCATAGGCATTCTTCAGAGCCGCGGCATGGTCAGGAAACACGGACAGTTCCAGTTCGCTCCCGATGCGGTCGTGCGGCGGCCTCAGGATTGATACCCATGTGTCCCGCGCGCTGTCATATGTGAACGTCAACACCGGAATGCCGCCCCGCCAATAACGGAATGGCGGCTCTTCCCCGGTCCAGCCGTCAAACGATTCTGCAGCGGAGCATTCCTCTGGCCCGCGGTCAACGATCTCCGGCGCCGGGTCCGGTGGCGTTTTCACCGGTTCGGACATCGCGTCGCTGTTTTTCCCGCCGGGTTTCACGGGTTCGGTTGTCACGTCGCGTTTTACTTTGCCGGGTTCCACAGGTTCGGACACCTCATCCTCGTTTTCTTCGACGGGTTCGATGGGCTCGATGGGTTTGTCGCCGTTTTCCCCGGCGGGTTCCCCAGGTTACGGCACGTCGACGCCGTTTTCCGGAACGTTATCCATTAACCATCACCAATGAGACTTGTCAACGACGCGCGGACCGAAGGCCCTTCATGTGCGCCCGCCGCCGGGGTCATCGGTTCCGCAACCCTCATGACTCATCCGGGGTAACTCAGCGCTTAACATTCATGTTGCCCTGGCTCCAGTTGTGTATCTAGGGCCAAAGCTCATCCCTCGGCCGTTACATGAACGAGAGTCAATCTGCCTGCCAAAAGAATCTCGTCCATCAAAATAGTAATTCAAGAATAAAAAGACCTCCATTCCAATACGATGACGAACATAATACCTCCTGGGGTAACACAAAGAATAATACGGCTTGGAATCGATATATATTCCTTCAATAAAACTATCAGAATCATTTGATATATTGAATATGAATACTGAATCCATAATGACTCTATCAGCAAAAATTTCCATGATTGAAGGACGGGCATGATTTGTTGCTCGTTCGATAAACAAAGTACTTGTATTGATCAGCGGGCGGATAGTCGATTGCGGATAAAAGCGCCGCACGAGTTGAATGACATCCGCATCCCATAGTGAAAAAAACAGAGCCGCGCCAATCTGTATAACAAGCACAGATATCAACAGTCCCATCGCACCTGTGACAGCTCGCACAAGGATATGTCTGAGAACCGGAAAGGATGGCGCAACACAAATCCCAAGAACAAAAATCGAGGCCACCACGACCATTCCGTAGTCGGGCGCGTTGAGGTAAATCAGACAAACCGCACCGACAAGCACACAGCCAAAAAACAATGCGTTGAGAACTTTTCGAACAGTCCCCCGAAATGACCTGCTGCTGTCAGCCATTGCCGTTTTCCTCGAAGGGTTTTACGGGCCCGGACATCCCGTCGCCTTTCGTTTCGACGGATACCCCATGCCCGGTCATCCATGAAACAGTCTAAAACGCCCCCCGCGGCGTGGTGAGTTTCCTTGCTTTCACGCCGAGTTTCGCCGCGGCGTCGGCGTTGAGGGTATTCATCATTTCAGCGAAGTCCGCGCCTTCCCCGCCCGTCTCAACACCAAATGTGCCGTCGGGGTTTCGCCAGGCGAAGGTGGGGGTGGCTCTGGCGCCGCAGGCTTTGGCAAAAATGTCGCCCGCCCGGTCGAGTTGGCGCAGGATTTTATTGCGCGCCGCCCCCTTGAGGTCCGGTTTGCCGAGTGTGTGCAGCGCCTCCCGCACGCGGGCGTCGTCCCAGACCACAGGAATGTACAGCACCTGAAACAGTATGTTCTTCCGGTTCTGCTCCACCCAGCGATACAGCTTGTTGCAATAGGAGCACGAATCCCACACCAGGACAATGAGCGGGGCTTCGGCCGCGGGCAGGTCCGGCCGCAGGGGCTTGGACGGCATGGTGAGCAGGGTGTTGAAATCCCGTTCAGTCATGGTTCCGGGGGTGCGGTAGGCCGGTCCCGCGGCGGTTGCGGGCAAAAGAAACAGCAACACGAGCATCGGCACGACGAGGAGTGTCCATGGGGCGGAGCGGAAAGACAACGGGAAAGGCTCGATGCGCATAAAGGTCTCCTGCGTGGCCGGTGTGATGGGCGGGGGCTGCCGGGCGACGGGGCGCAACCCTACACCCAAACAGGAAAATCGGTCAAGCATCAGGACGCACAGGACACGGCCCTCTCACCGCATCACCAGCCGCGCCAGGAAATCATAGGCTTTGTCGGGCAGCAGCGCCTTGGCGAACAGCAGCAATCCGGCGCCGCGGCCGACGACATAGCGGGTTTTGGGATTTGCCGCCGTGACGGCGTGGCCCACCACCCGGGCGACGGCGCGGGGGTGGGAGAGCAGCGGGCTGTCATAATACACCGCCATGCCCTCGGCGACGCGGTTGGCGTCTGCGGCATAGGGGCCGGAGCCGGAGGTTTTGCGCAAACTGGCCAGCGCGATGGCGTCCCACCCGGTTTTGAACATGCCGGGCTCGATGACCACCACGTGGATGCCGAAGGGTTTCAGCTCATAGCGCAACCCGTCGGACAGCGCCTCGACGGCGTGTTTTGCGGCGGCGTACCAGGCGCCGAACGGCGGGCAGATGCGCCCGGCCACCGAGGTGATGTTGACAATGACGCCCGAACGCTGGGAGCGCATGGCGGGAATGACCAGCTGGGTGAGCCGCGCCAGGCCGAACACGTTGACGTCGAACTGCCGGCGCGCCTCGGCGGGGAGCACCTCCTCCACCGCGCCGAAGGCCCCGTATCCGGCGTTGTTGACCAGCACGTCGATGCGGCCCTCGCGCCGCAACACCTCGGCGACACAGGTTTGCACCGAGGCGTCATCGGTGATGTCCAGCGCCAGCACCCGCACGCCGATGCCCTCCAGATCGGCCATCTTCTCCACCCGGCGGGCGGCGCCGCACACGATATACCCTTTGTCGATGAGCTCGAGGACAATCTCCCGTCCGAACCCGGACGACGCCCCGGTAACCAGCGCAACCGGCTGCTCCATGGTGTTCCCCTTCCAGTTTGCCGGGCCGCCGCCCTCAGGCGCGCCCCTGTGGTTCCTCAACCCAACGAGCGTTGGAGAGAAGGTCTCCCGTCCATGAATAAACCAACAGCAGCGGTTCATCAACGGTGCTGAGCTCATGGATGACATCAGGCCTGTTGAAGACCATGCCGCCGGGTGACAGCAACCCCTGACGCTCGCCCGAGGAGAAGGAGGCGGACCCGGCGACGGCGTTATAAATCTCCGCCGCCGGGTGCGAATGCGGGCGGTAATGGGTGTGCGCTGCGAGATACATCAGGCCGAAGCACACGTCGGTGCACCGAATCGGCGCCTCGGGGCCGACAAACTCATACCAGCCCATGCGCCTGTCGAGGTCCGGGTCATCGGCGCGCACCGCCCACGCATAGCGCCAGGGGAGAGCCAGGGCCAAGCCGTCCCAGCCGCCGCCCAGCACATCCGAATGGGTGGCGAAGAACGCCTGGAGCGCGGGACGCAGCCCCGGCGGCGTTGCGGGGGCGGGAATCACCGGTTCCTCCAGGGTTTCAAAGCGCGGCAGCAGCGCCAGTACCTGCCGGGTCTCGGCGGCGGTCTCGGGGTTCTTGTGGTTCAGCCCGCCGGCGAAATGCCTGCGCATCCGGATCAGCAGGTCGATGACGGTCACGGCCATGTTCGCGGTCTCCAGCAGTCAGGGCAGGGGCGTCGGAACGGCGCCGGCGCCCCCAAGTCATGCCTCAGCTCTTGCGCCACCAGCGCTCGAGCAGACGGTGGTCGTCCAGCTCCGAGCCGGTGCCGAGTTTTTCCGGATGGCCGATCTTGTCGGATTGGGCGTGGATGGTGTTGGCCCACACGGGAATCACCACCCCGGACTCGTCGCTGACAAGCTGCTGCATTTCGCCGTACATCTGGCGGCGCTTGGTCTCGTCCACCTCGCTGCGGGCGGCGGTGAGCAGTGAGACGAATTTTTCGTTTTCCCAGTGGCTGTAGTTCCACGGGCCGGTATAACCGCCGGTCAGCATGCCGTCTTCCGTCGGGCGGCCGGCCCACCAGGTGGCGTAAAGGCTGTTGCCGTTGGCTTTGCGGAGCCGGTCGATGCTGTCCCAGTAGCCGTCGGGGGCTTCCTTGCGGATGTTGATTTTGATGCCCGCCTTTTCGGCGTGCTTCTGATACAGGGTGACCATGTCCAACGCGCCGTCGAAGGCGGAGGTGGCGACGATGAACTCCACCTCCAGCGTGTCGACGCCGGCCTTCTTCAGATGGAACTTCGCCTTGTCGGGGTCGAGGGGCTTGGCGGCAATCGCCGGGTCATGGAACTTGTAGGCCGGGGTGATCGGCTGGTCATTGGCGACGGCGCCGTGGTTGAGATACACCAGTTTCAGGATTTCTTCGCGGTCGATGCCGTATTTGAGGGCGGTGCGGATATCGTTGTTGGTGAAGGGGTCGGTGGTGTTGTTCATCACCAGCCAGTAATGGCGGCGTCCGGCGACTTCGCCCACCTGCAGCCCCCTGGCCTTGGCCAGCAGATCGACGGTCTTCAAATCCGGGCGGTTGATGACGTCCACCGCGCCGGTGACCAGCGCGCTCTGGCGCGCCACGTCGTCAACGATGGAGATAATCTCGGCGCTGTCGAAATTGACGGCTTTGTAGGCATTCGGGTTGCGTTTGAAGGAGGCGCGCACCCCCGGCTCGAAATTCTCGAGAATGAAGGGGCCGGCGCCGATACCGCCGAGATAGTCCGGCTTGCCGTCCTTCAACGGCGCGACGGTCAAATGATAATCGGTCAGCAGATAGGGGAATTCGATGGCGGGGGCGTCGAGCTCGATGATGAAGCTGTCCGCGCCGTCGGCCTTGATATCCTTGACCGACTGGAACACTGACTTGGCGCCGGACTTGCTGTCCGGGCCGCGATGGTGGTTGAGGGAGGCGACGACATCCTCGGCGGTGACCGTTTTGCCGTTGCTGAAGGTGGCGCCCTTGCGCACCTTGAAAATCCACTTGGTGACGTCGTCGGTGTGCTCCCAGCTCTCGACGAGGTCGGGCTTCAAGGTGCCGTCGGCGCCGTATTCGAGAATGCCGCCGCGGATGGCGAACCCGGTGAGAATCATGAAGGATTCGCCCCAGTTGGCCGGGTCCAGCGTGTCGGAGGCCTGGCCGACGGTGATCCCCAGTTTGATATGGCCGCCGCTTGCCGGCTTGGCGACTTCGCTCTGCGCCCACAGCCGCTCGGCCGTCGCCAGGCTGAACCCGGCGGCCAGCGCCCCGGTGATGAACCCACGGCGGGAAATCCGCCCACGGCGGGTGAGGTGTTGAATGAGGTCTCGGTCGGTCATTGGGATACTCCGTGTGCTTGGCTGGTTTCAGCGTGTGGGTTGCAGGTCGTCGGGCACTGAAGGGGAAGCGCTCCGCCGCCGCCGAGGGCGGACAGGGAGGCGTGACGATGGGCCTGTCCGGCCAGCCAATCGGTCCGGAGTTCCGGAACCGAGGCCAGCAGCAGATCGATATAGGGGTGAACCGAGTGCCGGAACACGTTGTCAAGCGGGCCGTTGGCGATGACGCGGCCCTCGCGGATAACGGCGACGTCATCGGCAATGCGGCGCACGACGCCGATGTCATGGGAAATGAAGATGTACGACGCGCCAGTGCTCTTCTGAACCTGTTTCAGCAGGGCGAGAATCTCCTGGACAATGCCGGGATCGAGCGCCGAGGTGACTTCGTCGCAGATGATGACGTCCGGCTTGGCGGCGAGGGCGCGGGCGATGCCGACGCGTTGTTTCTGCCCGCCGGACAGCTGCCACGGCTTGCGGCCGGCAAACACCTCCGGCAGCTCGACCATGCGCAGCAGTTCGCCGACGCGGGCCCTGACGGCGTCGCGGGTACCGCCGAAATACAGCGACACCACGCGTCCGAGAATGGCGCCGACCGTCTGTTCCGGGTTGAGGGCGGTATCGGGCTGCTGGTAAATCATCTGGATGGAGCGCAGTTCTTCGCGGCTGCGCTTCAGGTGAAAGTCGGCCAGCGGGCGGCCGCGGAACTCGACGGAGCCGGAGTCGAAATGCATCAGGCCGCAGATGGCCCGGGCCAGGGTGCTCTTGCCGCTGCCGGAGGTGCCGACGACGGCGAGGGTTTTGCCCCGCTCCAGCCGCAGGGAGATGTCCTTCAGGGTTTCCGGCATTTTGCGGTATCCGGCGGTGAGATGGTTCACCGCCAGCGCCGGTTGAACGGGCGCCGCCGGAACAGCGGCGGCGGGCGCCGGAGCGGCCGGCGGCTGGGAGAACGCCTGCAACAGCCGCTGGGTGTAAGCCGCGCCGGGATGGGCGAGTACATCGCTGGTGGCGCCGGTTTCCACCATTTTGCCCTGGTTGAGCACGAGAATGCGCCGGGCGAGCTGTACCACCACCGCCAAATCGTGGCTGATGTAGAGCGCCGCGGTGCCGTGGCGTTTCAGGGTGTCGCGGATGGCGGTGAGAACGTCGAGCTGGGTCGTCACGTCAAGGGCGGTGGTCGGCTCGTCGAGAATGAGCAGTTCGGGCCCGCCGGCGATGGCCATGGCGATCATGGCGCGCTGCAGCTGGCCGCCGGACGCCTGATGCGGGTATTTGCGGCCGAAAAGCTCCGGGTCGGGAAGGTCGAGCTCTTCGAACAGGCCGATGGCGCGGTTTCGCGCCTCTTTGGCCGACAACCCCTGATGCAGGGTGAGCACTTCCATCACCTGTTTTTCCAGCGTATGGCAGGGGTTGAAGGACGCGGCCGGGCTTTGGGCAATGTAGGCGATGCGCGCGCCGCGAATCCGGCGCAAACGCCCGGCCGGCAGGGTGAACAGGCTTTCGCCGTTGAACAGCACTTCACCGGCGCGCACCGAACACCCGGGGCGCACATGGCCCATGGTCGCCAGGCCCAGGGTGGATTTTCCCGCCCCCGAGCCGCCGATGAGCCCGAGGACCTCGCCCCGGTTCAGGCGGAAATCGATGGAATCGAGGAGCATGACGCCCCCCGCCGCCTCGATGCGCAGGTTTTTCACCGCGAGAAGTTCAGCGTGCGGATTATTGGGCATGGCGCGACCCGCTTTCCAGAGTCCAGTCAACGATGAGATTGACGGCGATGGTGACCACGGCGATGGCGGTGGCCGGAATGAGCGGCGCAATGCCGCCGAAGCTGATGATGGTGGCGTTGTCCCGCACCATGGAGCCCCAGTCGGTCAACGGCGGCTGAATGCCCATGCCGAGGAAGCTCAGGGAGGCGATTTCCAGGAAATTGTTGCAGAAGCGCAGGCCGAACTCCGTCTTTTTGGCTGACAGGATGTTGGGCAGCACCTCCACGAACATCAGGCGGAACACGCTGTCGCGCCGCAGCAGCGCCGCCTCGAAATATTCGAGCACCACGATGTCCGCCGCCATGGCCCGGGTCAGGCGGAAAACCCGGGTCGAGTCCAGAACGGCGATGGTGGCGATGAGCACGGGCGTCGATGTTCCGAGAATCGACAGGATGACAAGGGCGAAAATCAGGGTCGGGATGGACATCATGGCGTCGACGAGACGGGAGAGAACCGTGTCGACCCAGCCGCCCTTCACCGCGGCGAACAGGCCGACGGTGGTGCCGATGACCAGCGACAGCACGGTGCTGGCGAGGGCCACGAACAGGGTGACCCGCCCGGCGTAGAGCAGGCGGGAATACATGTCGCGGCCGAGATTGTCGGTGCCGAGCCAGTTGACCATGCTCACCGGGTCCCAGACGCCGCCGACCACATCGTCCCAGACATAGGGGCTGACATAGGGCGCGAGCAGCACCAGCACGGCGAGGATGACGAGAACCGTCACACTGGCGACACCCTGGAGCACAATCAGTTTTCTCATCGGTCCCTCACTTCGGGTAGCGCAGGCGCGGGTTGCAGACGATATTGAGCAGGTCGGCCAGCAGGTTCAACACGATGTACGTCACCGCGAACACCAGCCCGCAGGCCTGAACCACCGGCACGTCGCGCTTGCCGACCGCCTCGACAAGATAGGAGCCGACGCCCGGATAGACAAAGATGAATTCCACGATGACCACCCCGGCCACCATATAGGCCAGGTTGAAGGAAATCACCTGAATGATCGGCGCGAGGGCGTTGGGCAGGGCGTGATAGAGAATAATCCGCCACGCCGGAACACCCTTGAGCAGGGCCATTTCAATGTACGATTCCTGCATAACGGACAAAATGGCGGTGCGAGTCATGCGCATGACATAGGCGAAAACCGCCAGAACCAAGGTGATGACCGGAAGGGCAATGGCGTCGAGGCGTTCGGTAAAAGAGGCGTTGGCCGCCACGTTGGACAGGCTGGAGAACAGGCCGAGGTGCACGGAAAACACCAGAATGAGGATGTAGGCGATGAGAAACACCGGCAGGGAAATGGCGGCCAGCCCGAGAATGTTCACCAGCCGGTCGACGACGCCGTTGCGCCATACCGCCGTGATGATTCCCATCAGCAGTGACAGCGGCATCACCACCACCGCGGCGATTCCGGCCAGGGAGAAGGTGTTGATGACGCGCACCCACAGTTCCGGCGCAATGGCGGCCTGCGTTGTGAGGGAGGTGCCGAGGTCGCCGCCGAGAAAGCCCGTCAGCCACCGCAGATAGCGGACATAGGCCGGGTCGTAAAGGTTGAGGGAAACGCGGATGGCGTGCAGCGCCTCATCGGTTGCCACCGAGCCGAGGAGCGCGATGGCAACATCGCCGGGGAGAATCTCGGTTCCCGCGAAAATCAGCAACGACACGAGAAACGTCGTCAACACCGCCTGCAACAACCGTTTGACAATCAACTGAGCCACACCAGAACTCCAACCGGAGGAAGCCGCGGGAGGGGACACGTCCTTGAACCGGACGGTGTGAGCCGCCGATGCCATGCGGTGTTCCGTGTCCTGAATCGCGGATCTTCCCTTAGGGAACGTTCGAAGTATAGCACAATTGTTCTTTTAAACAATAAATTTTCAGAAATATTCAATAATAAGAATACGTTCGTAATAAATGACGCTTAACCGGGCGTGGACGCGGTGGACAAGGGTGGACTTGGTGGACAATTCCGAATCCGGAGTGTGGAATTGTGAGCCTGTCCATCGTGTCCACCCTTGTCCACCGTGTCCACCAAGTCCACCAAATTCTTGCTGGATTGCTTCGCTCACGCTCGCAATGACGCCGCGCCCGGCGGGGGCGGCGTTCATCCGCCGCCGGGCGGCCGGGCGGTGATGCGCACCGCGTGGGCGCCGCGGGCAAAGGCCGGTTCGATGGCGGCGTACACCAAGCGATGACGTTCCAGACGGGTTTTCCCGGCGAAGGCGGTCGCCTCGATGACAACGGCGAAATGGCTTTCACCGCCGCGCCCGGCCTCGCGGTGGCCGTGGTGCGGGCAGCTTTCATCCTCGACGGTGAGGAATGACGGCTGAAAGGCGCTGCGCAGCGCCGCTTCCATTTCATCACGCAGGGTCATGCTTCGGACGTCTCCCTTCCGGTTGAGTATGCTTCATGATTCGGCGTCCGGCGTGGCCGCGGGCCCGGCCGGTTGCGCCAGCGGGTCTTCCCCGAAGCGGTTGGCGCCTTTGCTGCCCCTGATGGAGAACACGATGAACAACGGCACGAGACAGGCGAACTGGGCGAGGAGCGCGACGGGCCTGGTGAAAAACACCGCGGCGCCCGTCACGCCGTAGACAAGGATCTGCCACCAGCCGCGGCAATCGAGGTCATGCAGGCGGCGCGTCGTCACCGCCATGAGCGGGGTGAGCGGCGCCAGCACCACCAGAACGCCGACTGCCGGATGAATCAGCGCCGACAGTAAAACCGCCGTGATATAGCACATGGAGGCGAAAACCATGAACCACCAGTATTCCGCCCGACGCGCCCGCCCGGAAAACGTCCGGTATTTTTCGATGAGCGCAACTTTGAGAGCGGTGTGGAAGTCCATGAGTGTGCCCTCAACGGCGCGGCCGGAGTTTAAACGTAACCTTGTCCGGACTCTCCGGCCAGCGGGTCTTCACCGAACCGGTTGGGGCCGTCGGTTCCCTTCTTCGCGAGGTACATGAAAAACGCCACGACGATGAAAAGCCCGGCGAGCATCGCGATGCCGGCGTCGAGTAAACCCACGACGGTCACAATCCCGAAGGGAGCCGCCTGCCACCAGCCGCTGAGGTTGAGGTCATGCAGGCGGCGCGCTCCCACCGCGAGGTTGGGGCACAGCAGCGCCAACCCGATGACGGTGCCGATCAACGGATGAATTGCCCCGCCGATGCTGTTACAGATGGTGGCGAACAACACGAACCACCAGAACTCCGCCCGGCGCGCCCGCCCGGTAAACGTCGCGTATTTCTGCGTGAGCACGGTTTTGACAGCGGTGAGAAAATCCATGAGTGACCTCCGGCGGTTTGTGTTTGTTGAGAATTCCGGCGCCGGGACGGCGCCTGCGCTTGAAGACGCAGAATATAGGAGGATTGCCGCCGTGACAATATGCCGGTTTGCCCGGTCACAGGTATTGCAAGGGCGGCGGGAGGGATATGCAGGAGGCGGTCCGGTTTTCAGGGCGCGGGATCACCGCGGTCGCTCCCCGGGGCAGGCGGTTTGACCTCTTCAACCTGATCGGACCCGCCTTCCAGTGGGTCGTCGCCGAAGCGGTTGGGACCTTTGGTGCCCGGTGTCCCCAGGCAAACGAGAAACCCGACGAACACAACCAGCCCGACCACCACCGCGGCAAAATGCCCGACGGCCATCCCGCCGAGAAGAAAGGCATAAGGAATGATCTGCCACCACCCTCTGTAATCGAGGTCATGCAGGCGGCGCGTGGTCACCGCGAAAGTGGGAATCATAAAGATCACCACGGTTGCGAGGTACAATCGCCAATCGATTTTCTCCGTCGTTCTGGCAAGAACCATGGTGAACAGATAAAACCACCAGAACTCCGCCCGCCGGGCGCGCCCGAAAAACGACATGTATTTTTGTATCACTACGACCTTGAGTGCGGTGGGGAAATTCATGACTCTCTCCGGAGGCGTGAGGTTATTGAAGGATATCCCATCGGTATGATGTTGAATCTCATTTTGAGAACCCGGATATATACGAGGCGTTGAACAATGACAACATATTCGTTGGTTCAAGCGGCCGCGCCTGCAACGGCACTGCAGAAACGGCTTTTGTCCGGCCGGGCTTCGGGAGTATAACAAAACACGCCGTTATTCCCCGTCGAGGACCCATGGACCCGCACGCTCTCAAACGCCTGCTTCAGGAAAAAGCCCGCTCCCTGGGGTTTGCCGACCTGCGCGCCGCGGACATCACCACGCTTCCCGACAGCCGCCCGGCGCTGGAGGCCTGGCTTGCCGCCGGCTGCCACGGCTCCATGGAGTTCATGGCCAGGCGGGCGGAGCTGCGCGGGTCTCCGGCGGCGCTGTGGCCCGAGGCCAAAACCGCGCTGGTTGCGGCCCTCGCCTTCAAGCCCCCGCCCGAAACGGCGGACAAAACCCGCGCGGCGATCGCGTCATATGCGACGCGGCGGGATTATCATGACGTGCTCACGGCCAAACTCCGGGACCTTGCCGCCCTGCTGCGGGATCTTGACGGCGGCGAGGCGAAACTCTTCGTCGATACCGGGCCGGTGATGGAAAAGCCGCTGGCGCAGCACGCCGGCATCGGCTGGCGCGGCAGGCACGGCCTCGTGATGTCGCGCCGTTTCGGCCCGTGGCTGCATCTGGGCGTCATTCTGACCACCGCCGACATCCCGCCCGACGAGCCGGAAACCGACCATTGCGGCCGCTGCCGCCTTTGCCTCGACGCCTGCCCGACCGGCGCCCTTACGGCGCCTTACCGCCTGGACCCGCGCCGCTGCATCGCCTATTACACCACCGAGCACAAGGGCATGAGCCCGGAGGAGCTGCGCCCCGGTTTCGGCAACCGGGTGTTCGGCTGTGACGCCTGTGTCGCCGTGTGCCCGTGGAACAAGTTCGCCGCCCCGTGCCCGGCGGCGGAATTCGCGCCGCGTCCGGACCTTGCCGCGCCGACCCTCGCCGACCTTCTCGCCCTGGATGACGCCGCCTTTCGCGCGCTGTTCAACGGGACGCCCGTCCGCCGCATCGGCCGCGCCCGCTTCATCCGCAACACCCTCATCGCCGCGGGCAATTCCGGGGACCCAAACCTCATCCCCGCCGTTGCCGCATTGCTCCACGACCCGGCGCCGGAGGTGGGGCGCACGGCGGAATGGGCGCTGGAGAAGTTGAAACGGGAAGTTGACGGGGGGTGAACCACGGGCTTGTTCACACGGTGAAGCCCTTTTATTTTATCGCTTCTATTCCTGCTTCTGAAAACCTTTTCAGGGATTTTTCGAAAAATGCAAAAAGGTTTACAGAACGATTTCAGTGAGTTGACACTGTAGCGCTATAAGTGTAGTAGGGAGATGTTGAATAAGAACTGCATGTCGAAACGCATCTAAACAAAAATTCGCCAAGGCTTACGAACTTTATATTGGA
>JAISTL010000336.1 GCA_031272615.1 Methylobacteriaceae bacterium
TCAGTGAACGGTTGACAACGCTGTTTTTTGCGCGAAGGAAGGGGTTACGACCCATCCTCGATATTGCTTCTTGACCCGTCCTTATTTGAACCTGGGAGCCCGCTATGGCCGTAAAAAGACTTAAATACTGTGTGGATAACGAATGGCTTGAATCGAAATCCGGGTTGTACACCCCTGTGATGAATCCGAGCACCGGAGAACAGATTGCCGAAGCGCCGGTGTGCAGCAAGGATGAGGTGAACGCCGCGGTTCTTTCGGCGCGCAAGGCTTTCCCCGCGTGGGCGAATACGCCGATTGCCGTGCGCACGCAGGTGATTTTCAGATTCCGTGAGCTGGTCAACGAGCATTTCGACGAGCTCTCCGTGCTGCTGGCGACCGAGATGGGCAAAGCGCTGGAGGAATCCAAGGGTGACGTGTTCAAGGTGGTTGAGGCCTGCGAAGTCGCCGTCGCCGCGCCGATGACGGCCCAGGGGTATTCCATGATGGAAGCCACCCACAACCACGACATCACGCTCTATCGCGAGCCGCTGGGCGTGTTCCTCGGTATCGCGCCCTACAACTTCCCGGCGATGATTCCCTTCGGCTGGTTCGTGCCGCTGTGCATCGTCACCGGCAACTGTATGGTGCTCAAGGCGGCGAGCATGGTGCCGCAGACCGGGATGCGCCTTTTGGAACTCCTCTATGAGGCCGGTTTGCCCAAGGGTGTCGTCAACCTGGTGACCTGCAGCCGCAATGAAGTGACCGATCTGCTGAAACATCCGGAAATCAACGGCGTCAGCTTTGTCGGCTCCACGTCCACCGGTCTGCACATCTATTCGACCGCCGCCGGCAACGGCAAACGCGTCCAGTGCCTCACGGAAGCGAAGAACCATGCACTGGTGCTGGAAGACGCGGCGCTGGAATGGTCGGCGCGGCGTGTCATCAACTCCGCCTACGGCTGTGCCGGTCAGCGCTGCATGGCCCTGCCGGTGGTTGTGGTGCAGGAGTCGGTTGCCGACGATTTCGTGGCGGTGATGAAAAAACTGGCGCAGGAACTGGTCATCGGCCCGGCGTATGACCCGGCGACTCAGTTGGGCCCCGTCATCAGCAAGGCGCATCAGGAGTCGGTGGAAGCGTGGATCACCAAGGGCGTCGAGGAAGGCGCCGAGCTGGTGCTGGACGGCCGCAACTGCAAGCCCAAGGGCTATGAAAACGGTTATTATGTCGGCCCGACCATCTTCGACCATGTGAGCGAAGCCATGATCATCGGCCAGCGGGAAATCTTCGGTCCGGTGCTGGCCATCAAGCGGTGCAAGGATTTTGAAGACGGCCTGCGCATCATGAACGCCAATCCCTTCGCCAACGGCTCGTCGATTTTCACCAACAGCGGCTATTACGCGCGGGAGTTCACCAAGCGCACCCACGGCGGCATGGTCGGCGTCAACGTCGGCATTCCGGTTCCGCTGGCCTTCTTCCCCTTCAACGGGCACAAGCAGTCGTTCTTCGGCGATTTGCACTGCCTCGGCCGTGATGGCCTGCACTTCTACACCGAGAGCAAGACCGTGACGGCCAAATGGGTGTCGCCGGGCGAATCCCAGCAGGCGAAAGTCTCGACCTGGGAAGGCACCATCAACCGGAAACTGTAAACAGTTATCCTGGAAAAAACGGGAATACGGAAAGGGCGGAACGTCGGGAGATGTTCCGCCCTTGTTTTCGCCCGTCCGCTGTCACAGGACATGGCGGATTTCGGCAAGGGCGGTTTCGCTGCGGTCGATGGCTTCCGTGACGAAGCTTTTCGGCACATCGACAAGCAACGCGGCCGCGTGAACGGGCAAAAGACATATTTTTGAGGGTGTACGGCAGGCGGATACGCTCCGGGCCGGGCGGAAACGCTCAAAACCGCCGCGGCCCGGACTCCCGGGCCGCGCCATTGGGATTACAGTTCCGGCGACTTCAGCAGCACTTTCATGGAGCGGCTCTTGTCGGTGGCGGTCTTGATGGCCTCTTCGGCGCTCTCCAGCGGATAGACGCCGGTGATCAGCGGCGCCACATCAATGCGCCCGGCGCTCAGGAGGTCCACCGCGACGGCAAATTCAAAATAGGCGCGCTGCGAGCCGCAGGCGGTCACTTCCTTGACCAGCAGCATCGGGTTGACAGGGTAAGGCACCAGGGCTTCCGGCTGGTAGCCGACATGGATCAGGCGCCCGCCGGGTTTGACGTTGCGGATGCAGGCGTTCATGCCCGGCGTCGACCCCGAGGCCTCCAGGCAGACGTCGAACCCCTCGGCGAGGCTGTCCATGGCCTCCTTGTCCAGGGCGTTCACGGCGACGTCGGCGCCGAGTTTCTTCGCGGTCTCGAGCGGGAAGGCCTGAACGTCGCTGATGGTGACCCGTGAGGCGCCGCCCATCTTGACCACCGCCGCCACCAAGCTGCCGATGGTCCCGGCGCCGCTGATGAACACCTTTTTGCCGATGAAACTGCCGGCGAAGGAAACGGCATGCAAGGCGATTCCCAGCGGCTCGACACAGGCGGCGATCTTCAGGTCCAGGGTGTCGGGAAGCGGGATGATCTGGTAGGCTTTGAGAACGGAGTATTCCTGCATGACGCCCTGGGTGTGCGGCAGCCTGGCGGCGGAGCCGAGATAGCGCAGGCTCGGACAGAGGTTCTGGTGCCCGGTGAGGCAGTAGGAGCACGTGCCGCAATTGGTGGTCGGGTTGGCGGTGACGGGTTGCCCGACGGAGAGCCCCTCGACTCCCGGCCCCAGCTTGTCGATGACGGCGGAGACTTCGTGGCCGGGCACCATCGGTT
The DNA here is from genome assembly GCA_031272615.1 of Methylobacteriaceae bacterium. Taxonomy (GTDB): domain Bacteria; phylum Pseudomonadota; class Alphaproteobacteria; order Rhizobiales; family Beijerinckiaceae; genus Hohaiivirga. The sequence continues at coordinate 2,788 of JAISTL010000336.1, forward strand.
CGCGGATGACCGAGACGCCGACCTTGCCCTCGTGATAGTAGTGCATATCACTGCCGCAAATACCGACATAACGGAGCTTGAGTCGCACCTCGCCCTCTGCCGGTTCGGGAATCGGACGCTCCTCGATGCGCAAATCCTTGGCACCGTGAATAACCACAGCTTTCATGGCAAACCTCCCAATAATGATTTATTCGCCGGATACGAAACGAATCCGCCATTCATGCGCGCTATCTCATACCGAAGAAGTGCGGCACTGCAAGGGAAATCTCGGGAACGAAAATGACCAGCAGCAACGAAACGATTTGCGCGGCATACAGCCAAAGCAACGGTTTCAGGACATCCTGGATCTTCACGTCGGCAACGGAGCAGCCGACGAACAGGGCTGTTCCCACCGGCGGCGTGCAAAGGCCGATGCACAGGTTGAACACCAGAATGATACCGAAGTGAATGGGGTCGATACCCAGTTGTTTGGCAATCGGAAGAAAAATCGGGGTAAAAATCAGGACCGCCGGGGTCAGATCCATGAACATGCCCACGATGAACAGAATAAACGTGATGATGAGCATGATGATGGCCGGACTGTCGGACACCTTCAACAATGTTTCGCTGACGACGAACGGAATGTCGGCGTTGGTCATGGCCCAGGACATGCCCACGGACATGCCGACAAGGAACAGCACCACCGAAGTCATGACCACGGATTGCAGAATCAGGCCGGGAAGCTGGGAAAGCGTGATGGAGCGGTAAATAACCACCGACAGCACAAAGGTGTAAACCACGGCGATGGCCGAGGCTTCGGTGGCGGTGAAGGCTCCGACGGCAATGCCGCCGATGACGAGAATGATCAGAAACAGGCTCGGCAACGCGTCAAGGAACGCGAAAACAGCCTCGCGCAACGTGGGGCGGGGACTGACGGGGTATTTCTCCTTGTTGCGATAGGCGACGACGGCCACCACGCCCATGATGGCAAGACCCATGAGCATACCGGGCAGATAGCCTGCCAGAAACAGGGCGGCGATGGAGATGCCGCCTGCTGAAAGGGAATAGACGATAAGCGCGTTGGACGGCGGAATCAACAGGCCTGTCACGCAGGACGAGATGTTGACCGCCGCGGAAAACCGGGGTTCATAGCCGTCAGCCTTCTGAATGGGGTTCAGCGTGCCGCCGATGGCGGCGGCAGCGGCGGTGGCCGAGCCGGA
>JAISTL010000030.1 GCA_031272615.1 Methylobacteriaceae bacterium
AGCGGCGGAGCAGGGGGATGCGGACGCGCAGAACAATCTCGGTGTGCTGTATCTCAACGGTCTTGGTGTGGCGCGGAATGACGCCGACGCGGTGATGTGGTTCGGCATGGCGGCGGAGCAGGGGCTTCCCGAGGCGAAGCGCAATCTTGACGCGATTCCCCGGTCGGAACTCTCCGCACATGGCGTTTAACCTTCACAGAATGCCACTTTACAGACTTTCGTTCACACTCCCCCCGCAGGATGACGCCGGGCCGTCGCCGTGGAAGAATCAGCCGCGTCCGGAAGCCAAATCCGTTTCATCCAGGCGATCAAGGATTTTAAGCGCGGCCGGGATATCCGCGCTTTGGGCTGCCGTCCTGAATCGCGTTTCGGCATCGTGAACGGCAAGGGCCTGCACTGTGAGCTCGGTGATGTATTTGTTGACGCTGATTCCCCGCGCGGCCGCCGCGTTTTTCAAGCGTCGCGCCACATCCTCCGGCAAACGAAGAGTCAGTGTGCTCATGAAAATACCTCCAGACATTGTTTCGGCGTCACAATGCGTAACTGCGGCCAATTCAACTGTCCGCCGCCAAAATCTTTGACATTGAATGTCACAATGGCTTGCGCGCCACCGGCAATCGCAAGTTCCACAAGATGATTGCCGCCCTCATCCAACAGATTTGGTCTCCATCCATAATAGATTGTCACCCATTGTCCGACTGCGGCAAGCGCCTTCAGCAGTTCAACCCGTTCCGCGTGAGTTGTGCGGTCCGTCCACACCGGACGGCTCAGCAGGTCTTCGTACTCCATCCACAAAGCGGTGCCGAAGAGGGGGATGAATCTCCCCGTGAGAGCGGCGCGCAAAACCGCCCGCGAGGCGCCTCCGGATGTTGCGGACGCCCGCAGGGCGGAGACAAAGACGTTGGTGTCAATCACTATCGAAACCATAGTGACAGCATATATGCCATCATGACACCTGTCAAGGCCAAGGTGTTTCGAGGGCGTCGACGCCGAATCCGGCCGGAACGTTCGGGCTGGAATCGGTCGACGCCCCGGGGCCTGTACATGGACCCCGCTCCGGCCGCGACGGTTGGGGTTGCTTCGTTCCTCGCGGGTGACGGCGCAAATCCGTCCACCCCTGTCCACCCGATTCGCCGGAACCGCGCCGCGCGGGTAATGCGATTTCGCCGTGGAACGCCCGGGACTTCGGTTGAGTGCGCCTTGGGATGCTGATATACGGGCGGCAAACTCCAGGGAAAGGAATCCGTGATGACGCTCGCCTCATATTTCGACACCCTCATGGAACTCGCCCGGGCCGGGGACGCGAATGCGCAATGCCGTGTGGGCATGATGTATCAGGAAGGGCGTGTCCTCAAGCGGGATGACGTCGAGGCGGTGCAGTGGTACCGCAAGGCGGCGGAGCAGGGACATATCGATGCCCAATATCTGATGGGAGCGGCTTGTCATAAGGGGTTGGGTGTTCCCAAGGATGACACCGAGGCGGTGAACTGGTACCGTAGGGCGGCGGTCAGCGGCTTCCCTCCGGCCCAATGCGCGATGGGTTTGATGTGCCGGTGGGGGGTCGGCGTTGAGCCGAATAACGCCGTGGCGTTCGAATGGCTTCGGAAAGCCGCTGATACCGGGTTCTCCTGGGGGCAATACCTGGTGGGCGACATGTACAGGGACGGCGCCGGGGTTCAGCGGAATGACGCCGAGGCGGTGGAATGGTATCGCAAGGCGGCGGATCAGAGAAACCCGGAGGGGGAATACAGACTGGGCCTCATGGTCGCCCTCGGACGCGGCGTCAAACAGGATTATACCAAGGCGGCGCGATGGTTCGAACGCGCGGTGGGTCAGCACCACGCCTTGGCGCGCGACATGCTGGACGCTCTCGAGGAACAGAACGCAGGACTCGTGGATGATGCCCATGCCGTCCAGTTGCTGGAAAAGGCTGTGGAGCCGGATAAAGCCGAAAATGTGATCCGATTGATTGAGGTGTTTCAAGCGCCTGAAGACTCGGATGAGGATGAGAGTGACGAGAGTGGGGACGCCCTCGCGGAGTTGCGCAGATTGGCGGCGGCGGGAGACGCCGAGGCGCAATACGACCTGTCGACGGTGTATCGCACCGGGCTGGGCGTCGCGCTGGATCACGCCGAAGCGGACCGGTGGCTCCTCAAGGCGGCGGAGCAGGGGTATCCCCGGGCGCAGAACGCTCTGGGCAACAGTTACAGGTATGGGTGGGGCCCCCGGGAAGATGCCGCCGAGGCCGTGATCTGGTATCGCAAGGCGGCGGAGCAGGGGTATTCCCTTTCGCAGATCAGTCTGGGAGAAATGCTGCTGGCCGGTGAGGGCACGGCGAAGGACTCCGCTTCCGCCGCGGCGTGGTTGGGCAAGGCGGCGGAACAGGGCGAACCGGAGGCACAAAATCATCTGGGGCGGCTGTATCAGACCGGTGACGGCGTACCGCAGGATTTCGCCCGGGCGCTGGCCCTTTATCGCCGCGCCGCCGAGCGCCACAGCGCCGACGCGCAAAACAATCTCGGTGAGATGTACCACCAGGGCAACGGCGTGCCCCGGGATGAGACCAAAGCTGTGAAATGGTTCCGCAAAGCCGTGAAGGCGGGCCATCCGCAGGCGCACTTTCGTTTGGGGCGGGCCTATGAAAACGGCTGGGGAGTTGCCGCCAACAAGGGTGAAGCGTTGCGTCTCTACCGCATGGCGGCGGAGGATCACGACGCCGAAGCCATGGCCGCGTTGCAGCGGCTGGGCAAGGCGGCGACGATGCGGAAGGGATGGAAATAACCGGCGGACGGGGGTGGACAGCGCGGGGTTTGGAATTCGGAATTCGGCGTGTCGCATCGCCGGGGCCGCGCGGCTGGGATGGCGGACGCCCCCGTCCGCCCCGCGCTGCAGGCGCGGGTGGTGTGTCGCCGGGCTCCCGCCCGGCGACCGGCGGCGGGGCGCTATTCCGGCTTCGTGAGATAGTTTATAATCTTGAAGACGTGTGTGGAAGGATTCGGTTCTCCGGTCATGTCCGCATCCGCCAACGCGCGTCCGGCGTTGCCGACAGCCTGATCGGTCAACGGAAGCAACTGATGGATATGTTTTTCGGATATTGCCTTGGCATAGGTCTCATACCCTTCAATTGCCCGAAGGCACTCCACCACGTTTTCCGCTGCCGTTCTGCCGCTGGCCGCCGCAAAAGGTGCGCGAAGATAGCGATGGTGGAGAATGAACCAGAACTCGAAACAGGGGTTGGACACGATCGCGGCGATTTCCGCCGGGAATTTTGTGCTCCGGTTCAAATTTCCAACGCGCGAAACCGCTTCGTCAAACGTTTCATGGGTATCCCGATCGAAGACACAGAATATTTTTGCGTATCCTCCACGGGATGGCGGACCTTCGGCTTGAGCTTTTTTCTCCGCGAATTGAACCAGACCCTTGGGCGCCGAAGGGGAATCTCCCACCACTTCGACCTGAATCCCGGAAAGCCGCAAGTCGGCGATGAGAGCGTCGAAATAGCGTTTTTCCGTCTTTTTGCCTTCACAGACGATCAGGACGCGTTTGTGAGGTCTGCGGCTCGCCCCGGGGCGGCGCAAACCGGCGGCGTCGGCGGCCTT
>JAISTL010000228.1 GCA_031272615.1 Methylobacteriaceae bacterium
AATCTGGTGAGACTTGACGGCGCCAGACTGAAGGTCACGGCCCAGGGGTTTCCGGTTCTCAACGCCATCACCGGCCGGCTGCTCGCCGACTGAGAGAAGCCCGGGGCGGATACAAAAAACCCGGCTGATCCTGGAGACCAGCCGGGTCGTCTGACGCTTGGTTGTTGCTTGTTCAAGCTCCAATGCGGGCGGAGTTACGTGGAGACCACTCCGCCCCGACCATCAGAACTTGTAATTGACGCCAAGGCGAATGGTCTGGAAAGACGGGTCATCCTTGACGACAAACCGGCTGCCGCCACTGTTGAAATAGGCGGTGTCGTCGGCAACATCGACGTAATCATAGGCAAGCTTGGCAGTGACGTTGGGAGTGATGGCGTATTCGGCGCCGAGCCCGAGAGTCCAGCCGAAGCGTACGCCGGAGTCGGTCACTTTGTTGGTATGGGCAACGCCGCTGGCGACAATGGTGCTGACGCCGCCGGTATCGACATCAGCAAAAGCCAAGCCGCCGGTTCCGTAGATCATCAGGCGATCCGACGGCAGAAAGCCGATGCGGCCGCGCAACGTGCCGTACCAGTCGATCTTGGTGGAAACCTGATAATTCAACCCGGCGGCAAAGGGGACGATGGTGCCGCCCGAGACCTTCAGTTTCGAGAAGTTGAGATCACCTTCGGCGCCGACAACGAATTGCGGGTCAACCTGGTAATTGTATCCGGCGGTGAGGCCGAAAATGAAACTGCCGTCCTCACTCTTGCTGAGGCGCGGGAAATTGACCGAACCCGCCTCGTAGACGTCATGATCGACCTTCGGCCACCCGTACCCGAGGTTCAAACCGGCGTAGAACCCTGTCCAGGAGAAAGTTCCGGGCGAGGCATAGGATTGCGGCTGGCTGTAGAGGGTGTTGGAGGGGAGATCAGCCGCGAACGCGGTTGAAGCAAGAAACGACGCTGCCGACAAAAGCGCAATGCGCATGGTAAACTTTTTCATAATCACACCTGTCAAGTTATTCCGCCATCAAACCGATAGCCTAAACACTTGACGTTAATATAAATCGTTTCAGACCTTGCAGCAATACAATTAGATTCGTAAGTTTTATCAGAATTAAGATTCGATAAATTTTCGATTTAGTTAAATACTATTTAGGGATAATTTTTCGTTAACACATACTTCTTGAATTCTCGCAACCGGTTGACTCAGGGCGGGAATCGCCGACGCCCCCCGGGCGCCGGGGTTAAGCAAACGTAAACCCGCGGCGGCGAAGCCCGGGAGACTCCGCCGCCCGTAACTGCGTGCGACTCTTTTGGACAACTGCACCCTGCGGGGAGGAGCGCCCCAATCGGTCACAGGTTGAGGCGTCCGGCGACCATGGTGCGCAGAGTGTACAAATCCCGGGTGAACAGGCGGATGCCTTCACTCAGTTTCTCGGTGGCCATGGCGTTCTGGTTGAGTTGGAACCGGAAGGTTTTTTCATCCATCGCTGCCGGCGCCGGCTCCTTCTTGTAATCGTCGGGCTTGAGGCGACGCGGCAGGTCCCCTTCCGCTTTTGCCAGTTCATCGATGAGCGCCGGTGAGATGGTCAGTCGGTCACACCCTGCAAGCGCTTCGATTTCCCCGGCATTGCGGAACGATGCGCCCATCACCACCGTCTTCAGGTTGTGCGTCTTGTAGTAAGCGTAAATCTCGCGCACCGACAGCACGCCGGGGTCGGTATCCGGCTCGTAGGGGCCGCCGCCGTTCTTGACGTGCCAATCCAGGATGCGGCCGACAAAGGGCGAGATCAGAAACGCTCCCGCCTCGGCGCAGGCGACGGCCTGGGTGAGGGAGAACACGAGGGTCAGGTTGCAATCGATGCCTTCCCGCTGCAGGATTTCCGCGGCACGCACCCCTTCCCAGGTGGCGGCAATCTTGATGAGCACCTGGCGGCGGCCGACTCCGCGTTCGTTATATTCGGCAATGAGCGAACGGGCCTTTTCCACCGTCGCCGCGGTATCGAAGGAAAGGTCGGCATTCACCTCGGTGGAGACGCGACCGGGGACGATTCCGGCCAGCTCGGCTCCGAAGGAAACCGCCAGGTGATCGCACACCGCGTTCACCGTCGCCTCTTTCGATGCGTTGAGGCGTTTGCCCCAGGCGAGAGCATCATTGACCAGCTGCGCGTAGGCCGGCATTTCCGCGGCCTTCAGCAGCAAGGTCGGGTTTGTGGTGCAATCCTGAGGTTTCAAACGCCGCACCGCCTCGATATCCCCGGTATCGGCAACAACAACTGTCATCCCGCGCAGTTGATCCAGCTTCGACATAACTCTCCCCTTCCCCATAAACAAAAAACACGGCCGCGCCCGCGCGGGCCGCTTCACGGAAATAAACCAGTAGTCAAAAGCCCGGCGACATTCAAGAGACAAAGTACCCGACGAGGCGTTCATCTTTTGGAAAACTGTGTCCGAGCGCCGAAAACCCCGTCCGTGGGCGCGGGAACATCTGCCCGCGCCCGGGAATTCAATACTCACTTCAGGGTGGAAACCACCACTTCCTTGTTTTTGCGGGAAATTCCGTAAATGGTTCCCGGCTTGCTGCGATCCCAGGCGATGCCCTGCCCTTCGATGTTCAACGGAATCGTCTCCTCGAGCTCGAGGATGGAGCCCATCTTGGGGATACGCACCACATAGGCCTCGGGGTGGTCATGTCCGGTGACATAGAGGCGCCCGTCAGGCCCCCAGGAACCACCGGAAACGCTCATCGGATCGGACCGTTTCAGTATCGCGTCCGGGAAAATCCAGCTCTGCTGCACTTCCCAATTGTCGTTCATCTTGACGAACACCGTCCACCACGTATGCCCGTACACTTCCTTGTTGGTGCCGAACACCCGGTTATAGTTGGCAAACACCGCCCACCAGGCGCCGTCATGCCGGTCCACCCAGGTGAGCGACCCGAGCTTGATGCCGAAACTGTGGGTGCCGATGGGCTTCAGCGTCTCTGCATCGAAGATTTCGACGGAACTGGTCATGGGGCTCGCCGAATAGTTCGAGTGCGGCAGATACAGCTTGCCGTCCAGCACCACACCGCCGTCGAAATGGATTGCCGGATATTCCTTGCTCTTTTCCCATTTTTCGACGAATTTCCCGGTGTCTTTTTCGTATTTTCCGATGGTCGTATTGTCGATGGCATAAAAATACTTGTCATCCACAGCGATCCCCTGGTTGGCTTC
>JAISTL010000282.1 GCA_031272615.1 Methylobacteriaceae bacterium
GTACGTATCCACGATGCAGCCGGGTTCAGGTGCTGAGCTTGGACTTAGGCACTTTCAACACCCGAAGCGATCCTCCGCGGATTTCGGCGCGGATATCGATCGTTTTTCTTTCATCGTGATTGATTTGAGTCTGCGGGCACTTGTTCACAATCCGAAGCTGTTTAACAAATATTCCAATGGCGAAAACATTATCTTCACCGCCAATGATTATATCGATCCGGACAATTCCGCCGCTTTCGCCGAACTGAAAGCGATTCCCGCACTGTCACGCGACGCCGGTAATCTCGCGAAAGTGTGTAAGGGATCTGTGAAGAGTGTTCCAACACTGAGCGATTTCCTCGCCGGAAACATCTTTGCGGGTACGATTGCCACGCATTTGTTGCTGGACAAAAACACGAAAAAAGAACCGGCGGCCTATGTTGGAGCCTATGATGTGATTGATGCGGCGGACTACGCCTCGGTGTTAGAGCATGTGGGTGACAAAGTGGAATTTGTCGGGATGGTGACGAAAGTTATCCCCGGTTGGTCAAGGAACAAACAGCCCTATTGCTTCGTTTTCTTTACGGTTCCTGATTCGCCTCGGTCAGTGAGGCTTAATATTTGGAGTAACGGGTTAAACAAATTGTTCGATTCTCAGGAGTTGGGATGGAGCAAAACAAAATCTGAGCTCAGCAAATGGGAAAAAAAGGGAGTGTGGCTTAGCGTGCAGGGGCTGGTCGATCCGGTTTATTCAAGTCAAAAATATGGAGAAGCGCTTTCCATCACGATTTCATCAAAGAGCCAAATCCGGGAGATCACAAAAGCCGAAGCACAACGGCGCCTGAAAACAATTCAGTCAGATGAACAATACGAGGTCGGGACTCTACCAACGTGGGGAGATTCGGGCACGTTGCAACGGTTGCCTTCGGTCAATACGCCTCCTCTGACAAAGAATCAGATGATTATGAACACTATTCGACAAAAGACCTCATCATCTCTCGGCGGGGCACCGATCTACGGTGTCGCGGGTCTGAAAGTGTGCGCCATGGTAGAGCATAAGAGTCTTGGACGCGGAATGGTCATCGCGATTGATAATGGGCATGTTCGCGTGGCCTTCAGGGAAGGGGTAAATCTCTTCCAATGTCCGGGAGCTTTTCATGACGGCTGGTTACGGCTGGTGAGCGGACAATGAGGCGGCGAGCACTTGAGACGCCGGCGCCTATTTGGGATGCGTCGGGTTTGAGCAAATACAGGAAAACAAGGCATTATTCATGAAACGTATGATTCTCCCCATTTTCGCGTTGGTGTTCGCCTTCGTGTCCGCGAGCCGGAGTGAAGAACCGTCGGCCGGGGCGCCTCCTGCTCCGTCATTTGAGGAAACCCTGAAACTGGCGGAGGCGGGGAACCCGGAAGCCCAGTTCATGCTCGCCACCACATTCACGTCCGACGAACGGGTGGCCGATCCGGGACTCTGGTTGCAGAAAGCCGCGAGGCAGGGGTTCCAACAGGCGCGGTTCCTGTCGGCGTTGCTTGAGGCCCAAAGCAGCACCGCTCCCGGGGACGCGGAGATGGATATGGGCAAATTTCAAACGGCCGCCGCGCAGGGCCATGCCGGGGCGCAGTATTTCATGGGCATCGCGCAGACCTACGGGTTGGATGTTCCCCTCGACAAAGCCGCGGCGTTCGAATGGTTCCGGAAGGCCGCCGGGCAAGGTCATGTCGACGCCCAAAACGCTGTGGGCGAGGCGTACAACGCGGGACAGGGCGTCGCCGAGGACAAGACCGAAGCGGCCAAGTGGCTGAAAATGGCCGCCGACCGGGGGTATGCCAAAGCGCAGTATGACTTGGGAGTCCTGTACTGTTTGGGACAGGGCGTCGCGGAAGACAAAGCTGAATGCGCAAGGGTGGTCGGATTGGCGGCTCAGCAGAATTATGCCAAAGCGCAAAACTGGCTGGGGGGCATGTACTATTCTGGCACCGGTGTTCCGAAGGATCAAACCGAAGCGGTGAGGTGGCTCAAAAAGGCCGCGGAGCAAGGTCATGGCGAATCGCAATGGATTCTCAGCAGATTCTTTGACGAGGGACGCGGTGTTCCGGAGGATAAAGCTGAAGCGATGAGGTGGCTTAAAAAAGCCGCGGAGCAAGACCACGCCCAAGCGCAATTTGAGTTGGCAGCCAAGTATCTGTTCGGAAGAGGAGTTGCCGAGGATAAGGTGGAGGGCGCCAAATGGATGAGAAAGGCTGCGGAGCAAGGCCATGGCGAAGCACAGTTTGCCATGGGCGATATATACCGCGAAGCACAGGGCGTTGCCAAGGATAACGCCGAAGCGGCCAAGTGGTACGAACTGGCTGCGGCGCAAGGTGTTTCCGGTGCCCAAGAAGCTTTTGATGTATATTATGGAAAGGGCAAATCCGACTTCCATTGGCCTGCGCGGGGACAAATCATCGCCAGGTTCGGGCAAGCCGGGAACGAGGGTATCAATTTGTCGCTGCCGGACGGCGCTCCGGTGCGGGCGGCGGAAGCCGGAACGGTCATATATGCCGGAAACGACATGAAGCCGTTCGGCAATCTGATCGTGATTCGGCACGTCAACGACTATGTCTCCGCATACGCGCATAACAGTGAGTTGATGGTCAAGCGCGGTGATGTCGTGCGCCGGGGCCAGATTGTGGCCAAGGCCGGCAGCACCGGCGATGTGTCGGCGCCGCAACTGCACTTCGAGTTGCGGAAAGACGGCAAACCGCTGGATCCGTTACGGTTTCTGGTTGGCGAGTGAGACTTTGACACAATCAGGTTTCAGGACAGAGTGACCATCGCCGCCGTCCTCAGGGTGCGGACAACTGCTTTTTGTAGAGACCCGTTGCCGCGTCCAGGGTGTAGCCGTTGGCGGCAAGGGCGCGGATGGAGGGGATGTTGTCCGGGTCAGGGTCGGAGATGAGGCGGCGGACCGGCTGCTCGGCGGCGGCGCGAAGGCCGGTCAGCCCGACGAGCTTCGTTCCGAGCCCGCGGCCGAGAAGTTCCGGCGGCGCCAGAAGAAAATCGATGCCGCAGGTTCCCGCCGGTTCCCGACTCCACGGGGCGGGGTCTTTGGTTTGCGAACAGTCGTAATACTGGGAGAAGCCGATGGGGAGGCCGTCGCCGAGGAGGATGAAGTGGCGGATGAAGGCAAACGCGCCGTCGCGGCCGTGAATCTCATCGAGCCAGCTTTGCGGCTGCCCGAACCAGCGCCGGATATGGGGGCGGGTCAGCCATTCCGCCATCAACGGGATATCGTCACCGGCCAACGGCCGCAGGGCGAGGCGTATCATCGGGGCTTTCCTCCTCCCCGCTGTTGCCGGAACGCCATCGCCCGGGGAATGCCGGCGTAATCATTCCGGCTGTGGAGAAGCGCGAACCCATGGCATGAGGCCAGGTCCGTCACCGCGGGCTGTTGACCGTCGCCGATTTCCACCGCCAGAAAACCACCCGGAGACAGGAGCCGCGGGCATTCCCGGAACAACGCGTCAAAGGCGCGCAAGCCGTCTTCGCCGCCGTCCAGCGCGGCTCGCGGATCGTAAAGCCACACCTCAGGTTGCAGCGCGTCAACCTCTGAAGTCGGGATATAGGGCGGGTTGGAGACGATGATATCAAACTCTCCGGTCACCGCGGCCGTCCAGTTACTGAGCAAGAACGTCGCCCGCCGGTGTTGCGGGCTGTTGATGCCGTTCCACGCCGCGTTTTTGGCGGAAATGGCGACGGCGTCGGGGGCGCTGTCGACACCGGTTCCCGTGGCCCGCGGCAGTTCCTTGAGCAGCGCCAGCACAATGCAGCCGCTGCCGCAGCCGAGATCGAGAAGCCGCAGCGGCGCGGTTTTATCGGGAATGAGAGCGAGCGTCAGGTCCACCAGGGTTTCGGTGTCCGGGCGCGGGTCCAGGGTCGCCGGGTTGAGCGCGAAGCGCATCCCCCAGAATTCCCGGACGCCGAGAATGCGTGAAACCGGTTCCCGTTGGAGGCGGCGGGCGACCAGCGCGTCGAAGTCGTTCACCACGTCCGGCGAAAGGGCGGAACGGGCGCGACTCACCATCTCCGCTGCCGACAACCCCGCGGCCTGTTGCAGAAGCAGCCGGGCGTCAAGGGCGGCGGACTCAATCCCGTGGGCGGCCAGCAGCCCCCGCGCCCGGGCCAGCGCTCCGGCCACCGTCA
>JAISTL010000298.1 GCA_031272615.1 Methylobacteriaceae bacterium
TGTTCAAGGGCCTCGGGTTGCTGCGACGCCTGAAGAAAGCGGGCATTCCCCGCTACACCAACGCCCGCAACGTCCGCATCGAAGGCGACGGCGCGGTGGAGGCGGTGGTGTTCACCGTCGGCCGCCGTAATGTCCGCCTCGGAACAACCGCCGTCGCGCTGCACCAGGGGGTGGTTCCGAACCAGCAGATCACCCGTCTGCTGCGCTGCGAGCATGTGTTTGTCGGCCGGCAGCGCTGCTTTGCGCCGAAGGTGGACGAGTTCTACGAAACCTCGGTGGCCAACGTGTTTGCGGTGGGTGACGGCGCCGGTATTGCCGGAGCGGTTTCGGCGGAACTCAGAGGGCGTCTGGCGGCGCTGCGCATTGCTGGAAAAGCCGGCAAAGACGTTTCCGAACAGCAGGTGAGCAGGCTTCAATCCGCCTTGAAACGGGATTTCGCCGTGCGGCCGTTCCTCGATATGGCCTATCCGCCGGCTGAGCAGGTGCTGGACCCGGACGACGACGTGGTGGTATGCCGCTGCGAAGAGATTACCGCCGGGCAGATTCGCGATGCGGTGGACCTCGGCGCCCCCGGACCCAACCAGGTGAAATCCTACCTGCGCTGCGGCATGGGCGCGTGCCAGGGGCGCGTCTGCGGCCTGCCGGTGACGGAAATCATCGCCGCGGAACGCAATCAGACCCCGGCCGATGTGGATTACTTCCGGATTCGGCCGCCGCTGAAGCCCATTCCCCTTGCCGACCTGGCGACGCTGGACCCCGAAGAGGTTCCTCTTGACCCGGTTTGACCGTCTTGAACCCGCTTCTCCTTCAACGCCCGTGAGTTCCTTATGAGCACATCCGTTTCAGCAGATCTTATCGTTATCGGCGGCGGGATTCACGGCTGTTCCGCCGCGCTTCACGCCGCCATGCGCGGCATGTCGGTGGTGGTGCTGGAAAAGGATACCGTCGGCCGGCACGCCTCGGGCGCCAACGCCGGCGGGGTGCGCCGCCTGCGCCGGCTGCTGCCGGAAGTGCCGATTTCCGTGCGCTCCGCCGAAATCTGGCTGAAGATTTCCGATTTTCTCGATGATGACTGCGGTTTCCGCATCGCGCCGCAGATCGAGGTGGCGGAAAACGAGCAGGACATGGAGAAACTGCAGAAACGTCACGCCGAAATCACCGCTCAGGGGTTCCAACACGAGGTTTTGCTGGACCGTGACGCCATGCGCGAGGTGATCCCGGCGGTCGCCGATTACTGCCTCGGCGCCCTGGCCACCATGGATGACGGTTACGCCCAGCCGTATCAGACGACCTTCGCCTTTGAACGCAAGGCCCGCCGCGCCGGGGTGAAGATCCTCGAGCACACGGCGGTGACCGGCGTGCACCGCGACGGCAAACGCTGGCAAGTGGACACCGCGGAGACGCGTTTCACCGGCTCCGCCGTGCTGAATGCCGCCGGCGCCTGGGGCGGACGCATTGCCGCGTGGCTGCGGGAACCGGTGCCGCTGAAGCCCTTCGCGCCGATGATGATCGTCACCGACCGTCTGCCGCATTTTTGCGACGCCGTGGTGATTCTGGCCAACCGGCCGCTGTCGTTCAAGCAGATGCCCAACGGCACGGTGGTCATCGGCGGCGGCCGTCCCGGCTACCCCGACCTCGACACCAACGGGTCCGTGGTACGGGTGCGGCAGCTGTGCCTCTCCGCCGCCACCGCCATTGACGCGTTCCCGCACATGCGCAGCGCCACGGTGATCCGCACCTGGGCGGGGCTCGACGGCATTTTCGCCGACGGTCTGCCGGTCATCGGCCGTTCCTCCACCGAAGAGAACATCTATCACGCCTTCGGCTTCTGCGGCCACGGCTTCCAGATGGGCCCGGCGGTGGGCGAACTGATGGGCGAGCTGATTGCCGCCGGAACCTGCAAATATTCCCTCGAGCCGTTTGCCGTGACGCGGTTCAAGAACGGCGCCGCCGGGTCCGCTCCCGGGCACGGCTGACCCCTTGCGGGAGGACCCATCATGGCGGAAGACGTCTCCATCATTGCCGTTCTCAGCGTCGTCATCGCGTTTTTCTCGATTTACATCAGCGACATCAAGCTGTCGTCGGACCTGTTCAACAAGCGGTTTGCCGCCTACGGCGCCATCATCGACAAGCTGTCCCCCGTTCTCGACAAGATTCTGCTGCGCACCATCGTCAAATACGACGCCGATATCGAAATCAGCAACGGCGAGTTCCTCGATGTCATTTTCAGCCTGAACAAACAGAGCCTCATTGTTCGGTACCTCTTCCCGCTGCCGGTCTATGACAAGCTGCGGGAAATCATACGGACCCTCGAGTCGCTTCGCACCTCCTATATCGGCTTTCCCGAGGAGAAACTCGCCGCCGACCTGGAGAAGTCACAGGAGTTCGAAAAGCTTCTCAAGGACAAATACAATCTCTGCCATACCCTGCTGGATGAGATTTCCACGGAAGTCTATCCGTTTCTGCGTCAGCGGACGATGTTCGAGAGCCTCAGACATCTGCGTAACCGCGTGGCGGGGTGGCTCAATCCCGTGACGTGACCGGGGGGACGAGGGTGACGGCGGCAGGTCAGTTCAGGCGCAACTTGTCGATGTCTTCGGGTGAGAGGCCGGTGAACTCGATGATTTCGCCGATCGCCTTTCCACGGGCCAACATCTTCCGGGCGATTTGCCGAGCCCTTTCTTCCCCGCCTTCTTCCCGGCCTTTCTCCAGCCCTTCTTTCAGCCCTTCTTCCCGGCCTTCTTCCCGGCCTTGTTCCCGGCCTTCTTCCCGGCCGTC
>JAISTL010000308.1 GCA_031272615.1 Methylobacteriaceae bacterium
TCCCGTGCCCGGAGGGTTTCGTCTCGACCGGGTAAGTCCAACCCCACCCGGAGACCCGTGCTGTCTCTCCTCGGCGGCGCCGCCGGCCTGCTCGGTCTCCCTCCGGGCCCCGCCTCCGCCCAGCATGCCGTCGACCCGTCGGGCAAAGCCGGTGACGTTCTCGGTGACGGCGCCACCTTTTCCGCGTCCCGGCTCAAGGGGTTGGCGCGTCTGCTCGCGGGAACGGATTTCGTTGACCTTGACGAACCGCTGCCCGCCGCCCTCACCGGCGTCACCCGCCGCCAGTACAACACGCTCCTGCCGAAGCCCGATGCCATGATTTGGGGAACCGACGGGCGAACCATCGGAGTTCAGCCGCTGTTGCGCGGGCCGATGTTCCCGCAGCCGGTGCAGTTGTTCCTGGTGGAAAACGAGCGCATCCGCTCCCTCGCCTTCCGCCCGGACATGTTCGATCTCTCGGCGCTGCCGGCCGATGCGGAAGACCTCGTCGATGCCGGTTTTTCCGGCTTCCGCCTGGTCGCGACGGGTGGCGACGGTCCGCCCTTCCCCTTCGCCGAGCTGCAAAGCGCAACCTTTCTGCACGCCAGAGCCGGGGGGCAGGAATTCGGCCCGATGGCCCGCCTGCTGCTGGTGCGGCCCGCCGACCGCAGAGGCGAAGAACTGCCCGCGTTCCGGGCGTTCTGGATTGAAATGCCCAAGCGGGGAGAAAACTCCATCACCTGCCACGCCCTGGTCGATTCCCCGTCCATCGTCGCGGTGCTCCAGTGTACGCTGCGCCCGGGAACCATCACCGTCACCGATATCGAAACCACCCTGTTCCCCCGCGAAACCGTGGACAATATCGGCTACGGCGGCCTCGGCACCTCCTATTTCTTCGGTGGAACACGACGCGCCCCCAACCGCGACCTCAGGCTTGCGGCCCACAAATCCGACGGCTTGCAGGTTCTCACCGGCAAGGACGAATGGTTGTGGCGCCCGCTGGACAACCCCGAAACCCTCCAGCTGTCCGCCTTCATCGACCGCTCTCCCAAGGGGTTCGGTTTTGTTCAGCGCAGCCGCTCCTTCGATGATTTTCTCGATGATATCCGCCGCTACGAGCTTCACCCAAGCGTCTGGCTGGAGCCCTTCTCCGACTGGGGCGAAGGCTCCGTTCAACTCATCGAGATTCCCAGTGAATCCGAGTTCAACGAGAACGCGCTGAGTTACTGGCGATCCGATACCCCGCTTGAGAAGGGCAACGAGTTTTCCATCACCTATCGCCTGAACTGGTGCTGGGCGCCGCCGACGGTCCCACAGGATTTCACCGTTGTCTCGACCCGTGTCGGCACCGTTCCCGAGCATTCGGTTTCCGATACGCAATTCGTCGTCGATTTCGCCTCCGCGGATTTTCCGGCGTTCGCCACCGCCGGAATCGCCTATGCTCTGGAAGCCAGCGCCGGCACAATCGTCTCGTCGCAACTGGTCCTTCTGCCGGAGCGGAACTCGGCGCGCGTGCGCTTCACCCTCGACCCTGACGGCGGAGACTCGGCTGAACTCAGGCTTTCCCTCAAACAGGGCGACCTGACCATCAGCGAAACCTGGCTGTATCGTTGGACACCATGAGCCGTCCCGAGCTTCACGAGAGACCCTTCCCATGACGAACGTCCCCGTCGCGGAAACACCCGTTCTGAGCGCCATGCCGCCGGAAAAGCCCTTGAGTATGCCGGTTCAATCCTTCGGCATGTGGGACCGGAAGGACGAACGCCGCCCGCTCGCCCCCGCTTTCAGGTTGCGGTCATTGTTGAAACGCCTGTTTGTCTTCGGCGGAACCTTGGCCCTCACCGGTTATGGGGTTTACGAGATGGTGCAGATCGTCTCGGTCAGCCGCACAACCACGCTGCAGTGGGTGTTGGTGTTTCTGTTCGCCGCCACCTTTTTCTGGATCGCCTTGGCGTTCGTCAGCTCCATCCTCGGCTTCTACGTGCTGCTGTTGCGCCGCTACAGGAAACTGAGCGACCCGGAACGCTTGTCGTCCCACACCGCGCTGGTCATGCCCGTCTACAACGAAGGGACGGAACGGGTATTCGCCGCCATCAAGGGCATCCGGGAGTCCGTCGAGGCAACCGGGCTGGGCGGGCATTTCTCCTATATCCTGCTCTCCGACTCCACCAATCCCGATTGCTGGATCGCGGAGGAACAGGCCTACCTGGACCTGGTGACGGAACTGGGCCCCGACGCCCGGGTCCATTACCGGCACCGGACCGACAACCACCAGAAGAAAGCCGGAAACATCAGTGAATTTGTCCGCCGTTGGGGCGGGCACTATGATTTCATGCTGGTTCTGGATGCCGACAGCATCATGACCGGTCAGTGCATCACCCGCATGGCGGCGGCCATGGAAGCCGACCCCGACGCCGGCATCATCCAGTCCCTGCCGCTCATCATCAACCGCTACACCCTGTTCGCCCGGCTGCAGCAGTTCGCCGCGCGGGTCTACGGCCCGGTTATCGCCGCCGGCGTCGCGTCATGGTCCGAACGGGACGGCAACTACTGGGGACACAACGCCATCATCCGGGTTTCGGCTTTCGCCGCCCACTGCGGGCTGCCGTCGCTCCCGGGCAAGCCTCCCTTCGGCGGCCCGGTCATGAGCCATGATTTCATCGAAGCGGCCCTGATGCGCCGCGCCGGCTGGTCGGTGTATACGCTGCTCGGCCTGCGCGGCAGTTACGAGGAAAGCCCGCCGTCGCTTGCCGACCTTGCCGTTCGTGACCGCCGTTGGTGCCAGGGGAATCTGCAGCATACGCGCATCCTCGCGGCCAGGGGGCTCAAGGCGGTCACCCGCCACCACCTGTTGAACGGCATCTTCTCATACCTCACCTCGCCACTGTGGTTGAGCCAGCTGCTCATCGGCATATTGCTGGTGTGGCAGGCCACCTATATCCGGCCGGAGTATTTCAACACCAATTTCGGCTACTTCCCCATCTGGCCGCGCTTCGACGCCGAACGCGCCCTCAACCTCTTCATCGTCACCATGGCGATTCTGCTGGCGCCGAAATGCTTCGGCCTCATCATCACCCTGTTTCACACCCGGGAACGCCGGGGCTGCGGCGGCGTTTTGGGCATGGTCGTCTCGTTTGTTCTGGAAATCATCATGTCATCGCTGATTGCGCCGGTGCTGATGATCATGCAGTCGCGGGCGGTGCTGGAAATCCTCGCGCGGCTGGATTCCGGCTGGAACCCGCAGCGGCGGGACGACGGCCCGGTTGCCTGGCGCGACGTTTACCGGCTGCACCGTTGGCACACGTTGCTCGGTATCATCTCCGGCTTTTCCGCCTTCATGATTTCCACATCACTGTTCCTGTGGATGTCTCCCACCATCACCGGTCTCATCCTTGCCATTCCGCTCTCTTGGGCCGGGGGACGGCTCTCCTTCGGCCTGGCGCTGAAGCGCCTCGGCCTGCTCAACACGCCGGAGGAAATCAACCCGCCGGAGATTCTGCAACGCATCCAGGAACACCGCAAAACCCTTTCAGCCAAAGGTTACGCCTCGGTTGACGGCTTGACGGCGCTGAAGCTGAACCCGGCGCTGCGTGCCCTGCATGAAGCGCTGCTGCCGCCGAAACAACAACGCGAACGCGGCGCGGTCGACACCGACGCGGCGGTTGCCGAAGCCAAAATCCGTGAAGCCGTGAGCTTCAACGAAATAGCCTCCTGGCTCGGCGCCGGCGAGCGCAAGGCGGTTTTCCGTGACGTGGCTCTGCTTGAACGCGTGCTGAACCTGCCGTCGGCGGAGCCGGACCGGGTCACACCCTAACGCATCACCCCGCTCCCGCATTCTTCCGCCGGCGCCCGTCCCGGCAAAGAATCCGGTTTCCTTTTGCAATACGATGCGCTAATGGGAACGGGATTCGGCCGTTTTTGCAGGTTATTCGACAATGTCTTCAGCTCCTGTCACACGTTTTGCCCCTTCGCCGACCGGTTATCTGCACATCGGCGGCGCGCGCACCGCTTTGTTCAACTGGTTGTATTCCAGGCACACCCAAGGGAAGTTCCGCCTGCGCATCGAGGATACGGACCGGGAGCGATCCACCGATGAAGCCATCGATAAAATCATGGACGGTCTGAAATGGCTGGGCATCCAATGGGATGACGAAGTCGTGTTTCAGTTTTCCCGCGCCGCGCGGCATCGCGAAGTTGCTCAGGCGCTGCTTGCCAAAGGCGCGGCATATTACTGTTACGCCACGCCCGAAGAACTGGAGGACATGCGGGAAAAGGCGAAAGCTGCCGGCTTGCCGCAAAAATATGACGGCCGCTGGCGGGATCGCGACCCCTCCGAGGCCCGGCCCGGTATCAAGCCCGTCATCCGCCTCAAACACCCGCTCACCGGCGAGACCGTCATTGACGACGCCGTTCAGGGCCGCGTCACATGGCAGAACAAGGACCTTGACGATTTCGTGCTGCTGCGCTCCGACGGCACGCCGACCTTCATGCTCGCCGTGGTGGTGGACGACCATGACATGGGCGTCACCCAGATTATCCGCGGCGACGACCATCTGACCAACGCCGCCCGCCAGGCGCAGATTTACGAGGCCATGGGGTGGGAGATCCCGCGCATGGCCCACATTCCGCTCATCCACGGCGCTGACGGCAAAAAGCTGTCCAAGCGCCACGGCGCCACCGAGGTCGACATGTACCGCACCATGGGCTACCTGCCCGTGGCGCTGCGCAATTACCTGGTGCGTCTGGGCTGGAGCCACGGCGACCAGGAGATTTTTTCCACCGGGGAAATGATTGCGGCCTTTGACCTCAGCGCCATCGGCCGCGCCCCGGCCCGTTTTGATTTCGCCAAGCTGGAGAATTTGAACGGCCACTATATGCGGCTCACGCCCGATGAGGAGCTGGTATCGGCGGTGGAAAACCTGCTCCCCGACATCGGCGCCGGGCGCGGTCTCGGCCCCGCCTTTGACGCCGAGACGCGGCAAAAGCTGCTGAAAGCCATGCCCGGCTTGAAGGAGCGCGCCAAAACCCTGGTTGAGCTCCTGGACAGCGCCTATTATCTCTATGCCCCGCGCCCGCTCGTTCTCGACGACAAGGCGAAATCCGTGCTGGAAAAAGGCCGGGAGAACATCCGCGGCATTATCGGCAAGTTCACCGCCCTGTCGCAATGGACCGTCGAAAATCTGGAGGACGTTGTGCGCGGACACGCCGGGGAACTCGATGTCAAACTCGGCCAGGTTGCGCAACCGCTGCGCGCTGCGTTGACCGGACGCACCGCCTCGCCCGGGTTGTTCGACGTCATGGAGGTTCTGGGCCGGGACGAAACCATTGCCCGCCTCGAGGACGCCTGCCGGCAATAGTGCGTTGAACCCGAGCCCGCGCTCCGGAGCCGCTTGAAATGGCCCGGAAAGACAGTCACGCCCCAAAAGGAGATTGCCATGAATGACGCCGCCAAATTGATTTACGATGGAAAGGAATATGTGTTCCCCATCAAGCGTGGAAGCGTCGGCCCCAGTGTCCTGGATATCTCCAGGTTTTTTCAGGAATCGGGGGCATTCACCTATGACCCGGGCTTCACTTCCACGGCCAGCTGTGAATCGTCGCTGACCTTCATTGACGGCGATAAAGGCGTTCTGCTGTATCGCGGCTATCCCATCGAACAGCTGGCGGAACACGGCGATTTCCTTGAAACCTGCTTCCTGCTGCTCTACGGCGATCTGCCGACCCTCAAACAAAAGAACGAATTCGTGCCGCTCATCACCCGGCACACCATGCTGCATGAACAGCTGATCCGGTTTTACCAGGGGTTCCGCCGCGACGCCCATCCCATGTCGATCATGGTGGCGGTGGTCGGCGCGCTCTCGGCCTTCTATCATGACTCCATTGATATCAATGACCCGAAACAGCGTGTGCTGGCCACTCTCCGGCTGATTGCCAAGATGCCGACCATCGCCGCCACGGCCTACAAGTATTCCGTCGGTCACCCCTACGTGTATCCGCGTAATGACCTCGATTACACATCCAATTTCCTGCACATGTGTTTCTCGGTCCCGTGCGAGCCCTACGACATCAACCCGGTGCTGTCCAGGGCGCTGGACCGCATCTTCATTCTGCACGCCGACCACGAGCAGAACGCCTCGACCTCCACCGTGCGCCTCGCCGGTTCCTCCGGCGCCAACCCCTTCGCCTGCATTGCCGCCGGCATCGCCTGCCTGTGGGGGCCCGCCCACGGCGGCGCCAACGAGGCGGCGCTGCGTATGCTCCAGCAAATCGGCACGCCGGACCGCATCCCCGAGTTCATCAAACGCGCCAAGGACCCGAACGACAATTTCCGCCTGATGGGCTTCGGTCACCGGGTTTACAAGAATTACGACCCGCGGGCCCGTATCATGCAGCAAACCGCCCATGAAGTGCTGAACGAACTTGGCGTCCGGGACGATCCGTTGATGGCCGTTGCCATGGAACTGGAACACATCGCCCTGAATGACGAATACTTCATTCAGAAGCGTCTGTATCCCAATGTTGACTTCTACTCGGGCATTACGCTGCGCGCCCTCGGTTTCCCGCTGTCCATGTTCACGGTGCTGTTCGCCCTGGCCCGCTCCATCGGCTGGATCGCCCAGTGGAAAGAGATGATTGAGGATCCGCGCCAGAAAATCGGCCGGCCGCGCCAACTCTATACCGGCGCCGCCCCGCGGGACTACATCCCCCTGGAGCAGCGGTGACCAGCGCCCGTTGACCCGCGGCCGCAAAAAGCCGTTACCGACTGCCCTTCACGATGTATCCGGCACTTTTGTCGTCATTGAGATACACCAGGGCTGAGCCGTGCGCGCGAAGAAACGCCCGGTCCGCCACCAGGCGGGCCGCGCAGTTCCCCGGCGCATAATGGCGGGACACGATGATGTCCGCCCGGCGGCAATCCTCATCAAAGGCAATGGGGTCTTTGACCACCGACACCACAAACCGCTCGCTGCGCCCGACGCAACCCAACGTATCGCATGTCGAGACGGTTTTGAAGTCATCGAGCCCCGTCAGACGTCCCTTCCGGTCGGTTTCCAGGAAACGTCCGTCACCATCGGCGCGCAGCCACTGTTCGATTTGAAACTCGCTGGCCTTTCCCACGAGAAACAGCCTGCCGTCACGCCCCCTGATGGCCGCCCCCTCGCCGTCCCGGTCCACGGCGACCACAAACCGCTCCGGCGTGGCGGCAAGGAAGATTCCGAGCAAAGCCGGAAGCAGCGCGTATTTCCGCAATGAGAGCGACGGCAGCGTCGCCCACAAAATCGCCAGCACCATCAGCAACAACGCCGTTTGGCCGAACTGCGGCATGGTGATCACGGCGTTCGGCAGTTCCGCCACCCGGTCCGACAGCAACAAAACCCAATCCGTCGCCATGCCCATCAACATCCACACCGGGCCGTCAAGGCCGAAGGGATAGAGCAGCACGCCGATGAGAGCGCTGGGCATGACCACCAGAGACACCAGCGGCAGAATCAGGGCATTGCCGATGAGGCCGTAGCTCTGCAGCATTTGAAAATGATAGGCCGCAAACGGCGCGGTCGCCAACCCGGCGACGAAGGTGGTGGCAAGGCTCAACAGCACAACCCGCCACGCTGTGTCGAGCTGTCTGAGAATCCATATGGTTTCCCACCGCTCCGGCATATGACGCTGCCAGAGCTCCGCCATGGCGATGAGAGACAGCACCGCCGAGAACGACATCTGGAAACTCGGGCCCAGCAGGGCTTCCGGTTCCCTGAGCAGCACCAGGAACGCAGCGATGCTGACATTGCGCACCGAAAGCACCGGCCTGTCGGCCAGCACGGCGCCGAGCATCACCAGAGTCATGATCAGCGAACGTTCGGTGGCCACTTCCGAACCGGCGAACAGGCAATAACCCGTCGCCCCCGCCATCGCCAGCACCGCGGCGATTTTCTTGATCGGCCACGCCAGCGCCAGGTATGGACTCAACGCCAGCGTCGCCCGGAAGAGCCAGAAAAAGATACCGGCGGCCAGCACCATATGCAGCCCGGAAATGGAAACGATATGATAAATCCCGGCGGCCCTGAGCGAGGCGTTGGTGGCATCGTCAATCAAACCGCGTTTGCCGGTGATGAGCGCTGCGCTCACCGCTCCGGCCTGGCCGCCGATTCCGGAAACAATACGTTCTGTCAATACGTTACGCGCGTTTTCTATCGTTAACATGAGAGACGTGCGCCAGCCGAAGGAGGCGCTCCCGGGACGCACGGTATACTCCCCCTGCACACGCCCCGTGGCGCCGATGCGCTTGAAGTACGCGTCCCGGGCGAAGTCATAACCACCGGGAATCGCCGGGCCCGAGGGTGGATACAATCTGGCTTTGCCGCTGATGACGGCGCCGATGCGCAAGTCATCCCGGACCTTGACCCGCAGGCGGATGTTTTCAGGGGTTTTATCGGCGGCAAAACCTTCGAGAACCGGGCGCGATACGATGACGCGGGCATACGTCCCCTCGCGGTCGATATTCGCTATCGTTCCGGAAAACGTCACCGTCTGAATGCGTGAAACCGCGGGAGTCGCGCACATCCCGGTCCGTACATGCGCCACCGTGAATCCCACGGCAAAATACACAAAGCCCCACAACAGCAGCGAGACAATCCAGCGCTCACTGAGATATGCCGCCGCCATCCCCGCCGCCACGGCGCCCACAATCACCACCGCCACCGGTACCGGCCCGGGAACGGCAAAGAACGCGACAATGCCGACTCCGTACGCCACAACGCCCCAAGGCATCAACCGCCTTTGGGACGCCTCACCGGCAAGGATGTTTGACAGAACCTCACTCATGGACGCAACACACCCGAACAAGGCTTGGAAACGGCATCGTTCCCCTATAACATATCGGGGAGAGCGCGCCATCCGAACAGGACCGGAACAGAATCGCCTGACTGCTGAACGCCCGATAACTCCCGGATATTACAGGCAATTGCCGCATACCCGCGCAACGAATGCTGTTGAAATCCTGTGCGGAGACAGAATTTTCGAACGCCGGCCGACGCAACGGCTGAACGTACGCCGTGGAAGAAACGTTTTTTCCGGCGGTCGTGAAGCCGCGGCACGCGGCCCGGCTGCAGGGCGACTCAAAAATCTGCCATCTGAAATGCCATTTTCCTCCCTGTTGCCTGAACTATAGTTGGGGCTGGGGCTTGCCACCACCGCCGCTCCGGGCAATAACGGGGCCATGAAGCGACTCTGAACGATGGTTGTTTTGGAGTCGCGCCCCAACATTCAGGGAATACCGTTATGCTCCAAACCATTCCGGCCGACGAGGCCATTGCGTCAGCCAGGCGTACCATCGTCACCGAACAGGAAGGCCTCGCCGCCCTTGTTGACGCCCTTGCCGGGGAACTGGGCGCGCGATTCACCAAGGCCGTCAACCTGCTGTTCCGGGTTCAGGGGCGCATCGTCGTCACCGGCATGGGCAAGTCCGGCCACATCGGGCGCAAGGTTGCGGCCACCCTTGCCTCAACGGGAACGCCCGCCTTTTATGTTCACCCCGGGGAGGCCAGCCACGGCGATCTCGGCATGATCACCGCCGATGACGCGGTGCTCGCCCTTTCATGGTCAGGGGAAGCGCCGGAACTGGCGGATATCGTCTATTACTGCAAACGCCACGGTATTTTGCTCATCGCCGTCACTTCGGGAGCGGACTCCGCCCTCGGCCGCCAGGCTGACCCGTGCCTGACCTTGCCGAAGGTGCCCGAAGCCGGTTCCCTCGGCCTCGCTCCCACCACATCGACAACCATGCAGCTGGCGTTGTGTGATGCCATTGCCGTTGCTCTCATTGAAATGCGCGGCTTTACCGCCGGGAATTTCAAGGTGTTTCATCCCGGCGGACGGCTCGGCGCCCAGTTGCTCTCGGCCCGGGATATCATGCACACGGGCGCCCGCCTGCCGCTGGTCCCTGTCGGCAGCACCATGCGCGAGTGCATCGCCGAAATCAGCAAAAAGAGTTTCGGTTGCGCGATTGTCGTCCGCGCCGACGGCACCCTGGCCGGCATCGTCACCGACGGCGACCTGCGCCGCCACCTGACGCCCAACCTTCCCGACCTGCTGGTGGACGACGTCATGACCACAACCCCGAAAACCGTCCCGCCTACCCTCCTGGTCGCCGACCTGCTGGTTTTGCAGGAAAACCTGAAAATCACCTCGCTCATCGTCGCCGAAGACGCGCACCCGATAGGCCTGGTTCACTATCTCGACCTGCTGCGTATCGGCGCGGCGTGACTGCCGTTTGGTGACAAAAAAAGACAATCAGGCCCACGAACCACCGGGAGGAAAATGCGGGACGATCAGCGCTCGGCTCTATGAATTCCTGGCGATTTTGATGAAGGCTGCCCCGTTTTGATTCTCGATAACTTTAAATACCTGCGTGTTTGAAAGCATATGAACATAACAGTGATGGACCGTCAGAATCAAGTCCTGCAGGTCCTGTTCCGCTTCTATCGGAATGATTTTCAGGCCTATCGCCGCGGCTTCATCACATCCGATCTGTCGTGAATGGGACTTGACCCGATCATAACTCGTCAGCGCCTGGATGACATTTTTTATTTTAGCGCTTTTGTTTTTTTCGGACTGAAACATGGTGTCGGACAATTGTTCTTCGACAAAAGCTTTTGACCAAGCGATTGCGTTTTCGCACATCCCAATAAATGTTGGAGGATACTGTTTCAGGATAGGGCCCCAAATTATCGCTCTCGACGGGTCGTCCTTGATTTCCCTGTAAGCGCGCTCGAATTCTTCCAACACACCATTCGCCGGCAGACCGCCGATCTGCGGGTCAATAGGACCAATAAACGAATGCTTCGCCATCAGGATTTCCCGACAGGCGCAAGCGATAATCGTCCCCGCCGACATAGCGGAATGGGGCACAATTGCGCGTATGTCCCGTGAAAATTTCGATTTTAAATACCGAACGATTGACTGAGCTGCCGCAAGTTCACCCCCGGGCGTATGAAGAATCAGATCAAGCCCTGATTTAACGTCCAACCCGTTTATGGCCGACATAAAGCCGTCCATATCTTCGTCCCGGATCTCCAACCCTCTGATCGGCGCTTTGGACTGCCAACCGGAGTAATACGCTATGACGTTGC
Organism: Methylobacteriaceae bacterium; assembly: GCA_031272615.1. Lineage (GTDB taxonomy): Bacteria > Pseudomonadota > Alphaproteobacteria > Rhizobiales > Beijerinckiaceae > Hohaiivirga. Next base: position 11,106 of record JAISTL010000308.1, read on the forward strand.
GCCCCGTCTTTTCACTGAGCTTTACCAGATATTTTCGCCGCACGCTATCATAAGGCGCCGGGATATTTGAAATCTCGTTGGCCACTTCCCGCCAATTGGGCATGTTCCGTCCCCCAATCTAAACCTGCTGTGTCATCGGCGATATAGGATGGAACATCTTTGAGCACCGACGGAAATCTGAAGTCTGGAGAGGTCGCTTCATCCTTCCCAAGCAAATCGGCAAGAAACTCAACCATTTCGGATATATCAGACGAATTGTCTGTAGTTTTGCGTTCCATGAATATCCCCTGAAAACGGCTGGCGATGCGTGAATTTTCCACCTATAAGCGCAAAGTTTGGCAAAAGTATAACGCCACAAAGGTAGATTGTTTGCCGTTATGCCAATTTGACACCTGTGAACCTGATTCAACAACTATATCGTGTTGTCAGATACCGGGATTTTCACTATTTAACTCGAAAATATGGTCCTGTCTACCACCGCTGCCCACTATCCCGCAAAATTACACGACACGACCACACCATCTGTCGAAAAAGGAGGCCAAAATGCACCTGCGCTTCCTCCGCCTGCACTGCTATTGCAAGGAACCCCGCACCCCGATCTCGCAACAACATGACATCAAGGAGATATAGAAAACACTAAGGGACTTTCATGATCGACGCCTACTCCTCCGCCACGGGGTCGCCGGAAAGGACCGAGCCCCGAAGCGCGCCTTTTACCTCAATGTGCCGGCAAACCGGTTACCTCCGCCTTGATGAACTTTCCTTTCCTGAAAGCACCATACGGCGCAACGAACAAGTCCCCGCGGATTGATGTGCCCCCGAATTTATCGAAGAACCCGTAGTCGCCCGGCACAAGGTCAAGGATGGAGATATCAGCGCAAAGCCCCGGCGTCAGCTTGCCTTTGTCAGGCATATTCATGACGCGGGCCGGAGCTGCCGTCACCCACTCGAGAACTTCCTTCAGGGTGTAGCCGAAGGCAACCATCTTTGACAACGTGAGTCCCATGATATTGAGGGCGTCTTTCATGCCGAACACCGTCAAATCCGTGCTCAACACCTGCGGTGCGAACCCCCGTGTCCGCGCAAGACGCAGGGACTCCCATAAAAAGTTGGTTCTTCCCACTGAGGCGTCAAGAACAACCCCCCGCTCGACCGCCTTCGCCACAACGTCATCAAACAGGCCATCCTCGCGGAACAGCTTTCCGCGCTTTCCCGTAAACGCGTGGGCGATGATGTCGCCGGGACGGAGACGTTCCAGCAGATACAACGTAAAGGCTTCGACATCTTTGTCGGGCGTCGTATCCACGGGATCCAGCCCGATATGCACCATGAAAGGCACATCGCACCGGTTGCAGATGTCCAAGGCCATATCCACGGCTTCCAGTCCCCAGTGTTCTATCAGCGGACCGATGACGCGGGTCTTCAACCCTTTGATATAACGGCTGTTGTTTTTGATGGTTTCCACAGCCGCCTGCGGATTGACAGTGATCCTGCTCTTGTCCCATATCTCGGGAAGCGTCAGTTGCCCGGCGGGATTCACGTGCAGGAATGCGTAGGTATCGGTCTTCGACTTACTCAGATGATGCTGCAGATAGTACGGGAAGGTCACCGCCCCCGCGCTGCCGCCGTCAAACACCGTCGTCACCCCCGACAACACCCCGATGATATCCGGTTCCAGGCCACCATGCACTTCCGGATAGGCATGCGCGTGCAAATCGATGATCCCGGGAACCGCAATCCTGCCGGAGGCATCGAAGATATCTTCGGCAGATGCATCGATGTCAGCGGCAACGGACGTAATCACGTCTCCGGTCACCGCGATATCCATCACCGCATCCACGCCGGAAGACGGATCAATGATCCGCGCGTTCTTGATCAATACGTCACAAACGATTTGTCCGGTTTCCATATCCGGTCCTCCTCACATAAACCCCGGCAGCCATAGAGAAAGCTGCGGAAACATCGTTATCAGAACAAGAACACCGATCATGGCGAAGATGAACGGCCAGGCTTCACTGATAATCCTGTCTATCTTGACCCCCGAAAGGCGGCTTGCCATGAACAAAGTCACCCCGACAGGCGGTGTCGACAGGCCGATCAGGAGGTTCATGCACATCATGATGCCGAAATGAACCGGGTGGTATCCCAATTTCACCACCAGCGGCAAAAACACCGGGGTAAAAATCAGAATGGCCGGGGCGGCGTCCATGAAGGTTCCGACGACCAGAAGAATAACGGTGATGATGCCGATAACGAGATATCTGTTGTCAGTCATCGACAGGATGGATTCGGTGATGATCTGCGGCAGGCGTTCCATGGCGATGATCCAGCTGAACACCGTGGAAAAATTGATGATGATCATCACCGTCGCGGTACCGATAACCGTATCGACGCAAACCGCCCGCATATCCTTGAAATGCAGTTCCCGATAGATGAAAAAGCCGACAACCATCGCGTAGACGGCTGCCACCACCGCGGCCTCGGTCGGAGTAAACACTCCCGAGTAGATTCCGCCGAGGATGATGATCGGCATCAAAAGCGCCCAAACGGATTCACGCAGCAACTCACCCGAGGTTTTGCTTTGATAGAGACTGCCGCCGTATCCCCGCCGTTTGGCGATAACAGCGGCAACCACCATCAGCACGCACCCCATGAGAATGCCGGGAATCACCGTGGCGACGAACAGTATGCTGATGGACTGATTGGCGCTTACACCGTAAATGATCAGCGCGATACTGGGAGGAATGAGACCGCCCAGAGGGCCCGCCGTCGCGTGTACGGCGCCGCAGAACTCGGGCTTGTAACCCATGGACACCATGGACGGAATGAGAATACCGCCCACCGCCGCCACCGTCGAGACCGGCGAGCCGGAAATGGCCCCGAAAAACATGCTGCCCAACA
>JAISTL010000003.1 GCA_031272615.1 Methylobacteriaceae bacterium
CTTGGCCGCGTCCCACACGGCACTGCAGACAAAGGCGAAGGAAGCGTTGACGCGGCTGAGATAGCGCACCGCCGAAATGGCGGTATGCGCCTGCGAGTCGCGGTCCACCTCGCCGCCGGGGGTGAACACCCGCACCGTCGGCGACTGCGAAAGCAGCAACGCGATGTGCACATCCACGGTGACCACCACCAGTTGCTTGTGAAACAAAAACTTGGCCAGTTCCAGCATGGTCGTCCCGGCGTCCAGCAGCACGCAGGCGTCATCGGGCACCAGCGACGCCGCCACACGGGCGATGGCGCGTTTTTTGTCGAGATTTGCCGCAACCTTGTTGTTCCTCGCCGGTTCGCCGTAACGGTACCCTACAAACGCCGCGCCGCCCCGGGTAACGGCAATCTTGTTCTCGCCCGCGAGCACCAGACGATCCCGCCGGATGGTCATCGACGAGACGCGAAACCGCTCGGCCAGCGTCTGCACGTCAGCTTCCCCATGTTCGGCAATGTACCGCGCGATGGCCCGCCGGCGTTCGTCAGCGGTCATGGACTCTCCTTCTTGGCGGCAACCGTGAAAACAGTGTTTGAATTAACATAAATCTGTTTTTATCGACTAAAATCGAACAGTCAAGTGAACAGTGAAAATACTTGTTATCGGATGCCGGGGTGTTTGTCGGGCGCGCCTCGAGCCAACCTTTTGCCGAGAGTACACGCCAGAGCGATACGGGCAAAACAGCCGCGCGTGGCTCCGCCGCTCCTTGCTTTGACGCCCCACCGCTCCGGCCTGCCCATATGCACGATTATATTCGTATGATAGAACCAATGTCTTGCACATAATCACCGCGCAAGTCGCATACATGGCCATATAAAATAAACTGAAAATACAATAAGTTAAAGTACCCCGCGTTTTATCTTGCGCGGCACGCAGTGCCGCATCACCGGGCAAGTTCCGCCTGCCGCCGCAAACGCCAAATAAAAACATAGTTATTTCAGTCATCAAGCCTTTGTCATGCGCGGCCACTTGCGCAGCCGCCGCGGCGGCTTGCGTGCAAGTTATCGTGCCTATATCATGAACTTATACTTTTTCCGCCCCTTGCGCCGGAGATATGTCACGCACATGGCCGCAGCCGGGAGCAGACAGGCTGCCCCGGCGACCGGTGCGGATTCCGTTGGTAAGCGTTCCAATCTGTGAGCGCCCCCCCCTCCCGCACCTGAGGAACCGCCTGCTCATTTTCCGTTGCCGCGAGTGGGGAGCGGAATCATCCCGATGACCATTCCTGCCGCCTCCCGCTCCCCGGTTGCCGGAAACCATGAACCCGCGTCCGGACGTTTGAGAAACAGCGTGATTACGCCTTGATATACTTTTGATTCCGGCTGTTCGGCTTATCCGGGATGGTCATTTTCAAACGGCCGGAGTCGAGCAGCGGCTTCAAGATGAATTTGCGGAAGTACTCTCTGTGTTTGATGTTCACATGTTCCTGCAATTCCTCGCGGGTTCTCGCGACCGCGGCAAATTCCAGGAGCGCTTTGGTTCGCTCATCAGGCACGTCATACGCCGGTCTCCCGGCGATGCCCCCCGCGGTATGTTGCGTGAAGATTCGTATGGGTTCCTGCGCGATATCCTCCAGGTCGCCATGCCGAAGCGCACGCAAGGTGTCACGCTGCGAATCATAGTTCATATTCCTGAATATGACATGGAAAGCCGTCGGCGTGGACACGAATCCCGGCGCGAATGCATCGGTATATCCATACAGATACGATGTCTCCTGCCGGATTTTTCTGAGACCGCTGCCGCGTCTTTCAATATAGTCGAGGCGGTGGAAAATCTCCGCAATGACCGGATTGCGGCGTGTGGAGGGAACGTCTTCAATATTCCGGTTTTGAATCAACGTCCCGTCCGCCATGCCCCCGGGGGAATATATCTCCAGCCGGTCATCATACATATCCACGTGGACTTCGCTGCCCATGACGTCGTAATTGCGGTGCATCAGCGCGTTGGCGAGCGCCTCGAATACAGCGCGATCAGCGTAGTCCGGCTTGTTGACCCTGTGGTCGGACATCTTCTTCCAGCGCACTTTGGAGTTCGTCTTTACGAAGTCATGGCTTTTCAGCAGTTGCGAAATCAAATCGTCCTCGTATTCCTTGTCATCGAGAGCATCGTCCGTTCCTCCGCCTTTGTTGAGCCCGTCCCAGCGGGTACAAAACACGCGGGATTGCAGCAACGGGCACTCATCGGAGAACATGACTCCCGCGTTCGTAAGAATTCCGTCAGGCGTGCACAAGCCGAAGGAAATATAGTCGTTAGTCGTAAGAATCTGCTTGTTGACCTTTTTGAACGTGGCGTCCAGCACGCTGAACGTCAGGTCCTCGACCCTGTACGCGGAAGGAAGCGCATCCCAGGTCATGTTCCGGCCCTTCATCACGAGTTCCCGGAGACGCTCCTGCGGCGCGGGCTGGCTGTCACTGCCGATGCGGACATACGCCATGAGACCGCCGTCGGCGGAATAAAAGTAGGGCGTTTCGTCGCCCGCCGCAACACGAACCACAAGAACATCCTTGCCGTCCCCGGTTCGGTAGGGGCGGAAATCGACCGTCGGCAACGGCTTGATTCTTTCCTTGATGCCTTTGCTGATGGCATCGATGTCCTTCTTGATATCGGCAAGCCCGACAATCGTCCTGTCATCACCCACTCCGAAAATCAAAGAGCCGCCGCGCCCGTTGGCGAAGGCGCTCACGGACTTGAGCCAGCTTTTCGGCTTGCGGACTTCAACCATTTCTTTGAATTCGCAATCCGTCACCTCTGCGAGAAGCGTGTCGATCATGGGTGTCTGAGCCTTTCGTTCGTTTCCGGTCAACGTTCCTGTTTCAGTTCTCCGGCGCGGGTCGGCTTCGGATGTGTTTGCGGAGATACCCCGTGCTCGTCATTCTGCAACATAGTCCGCCCTCAATGCGGTGTCACACCAAACTCTTTATCCTGTCCCTGTGGTAATCGTGAAAATGCCCACATGTCGAATTTCCCGTTTTGAAACTTAAGCGGAATCCGGGGCAGGAAAGTCAACGGGATGCCCCGTCTGCTTTTCCGCCAAAGCATCGACACGCGCCGAAACATCCCGCAGCTTTTGGAATACCGGCTTTGAGGCGCTGTTGTCGAGCACGTCATGAAACAGATGCTCAGCGGTAATGAAAACCGAAATACTGTCTTGGTCAAGCTGGCGCTCCAAGTTTACGTTCCCTGCATCGCACCAATCGACACCAAGTAATTCAGCTTCAATCGTTTTCACCGCTTCCGCAGATATATGGAAATCTCTCCCGAATACGGAGAATTCCCGAGGAAGAATACCGCTGACAACTTGAGAACGCAACCGTCTCAACATACACATACCCCTATGATCGAACACCGCACGGGAGAAACTGCCTCTATGCTGCCCGTCATAAAGAATATGGAACCGCATTTCAGACCGCGGCCGGACACCAAGAAGCGGGAACTCTTCCGGATGACGGAGAAAATGATTGACCTCATCAAAATTCATTTCCATTCACCAACCGTTTGCAAGGTTGACATACTACCGCGCTTCATCGAGCATATGGCCGAAACGCCATGAGAAAAATGATTCTGTGTTCAGACGCAACATCCTCACGCAACTCATGTCCAGCGCATTCATCGGGCTCGCACAACACCAGCCCCGGAGCCGGAAGCACCGGAGCCTGTCCCGGACACTTCCGTTCCGATCGTTATTTGCGCAAAAGTGATGACCCGGGAGCGATGCCCCCCGGCGGCGACGCCGGCGATTGGGCATCGGGCCGCATCTGGCCGAATTTCCCGCCGCTGGTGGCGGCGCGCAGGCGGTCTTTGCGCTGTTGCGCATTGGCGTAAGAGGGCTTGGGCCCGCTGTTGCTGCGCCCCGAAAACCCGAACAGCCGACTCACCATGCGTTGAAAAAACCAAATAAGCCAGTAGAACAGCCCGAACCCGATGCCGGTGGTCGCCAAACCCTCGCTGGTCACGGGAATGGCCGGCTCGAAGGCCGAAAGGGTGGAAGACGCCGTCGGCGCGTCGATGCCGTGCAGCAACAGGACAATGCGCGCAAAAGGCCCGGCCTCGTTCATTTCCCGCAGTTGCTGGGTGCTGATGCGCAGCCGTTCCATATCGTTGCGCATGGTGACGCCGCGATGGCGGACGATGGGGTCCTGCGCTTCTTCCAATATGGTCAGGGCCTGGGGAATCGTCTTGTTGTTCTTTTTCGCTTCCTGTTCGAAGCCGTTCACCGAACGTTGCAATTCATCGACACGCCCGCCCAGCCGCTGCCGATACTGCTGCGCGAATTCCGGCGCCTGCGCGCCCATGAAACCGCCGAGCAAGCCGAATGCCAGTGCCATAATCCGAAATAAACGTCTCACGCCGGTCTCCAACTCATACGTCTGCGCCCTTCTGCCGGCACCCATTGTAAAGCATTTTTGCTCCGTTGGGAATAGCCGGGTTCACGTTGGAAGACCGCGTGTCAAGAAAAATCAACCGGCCGCCGGATGATACTGATAGAGCCAGGTTTCGCTCAGCACCGTTCCGCCGTTCTTCAGAAACCCGCGCAGTTCCACCGGTTCCGTCCCTTGGGCGTCGATGTCGAACAGCACCCGCCAGTGCCCGGCAATATCGTCGGGCACCGCTTCCACCTGGATATTGGTGAGACTGCCCCGCGAGGCGCTCAGCACCGCCTCCGGAATCACGCCAAAGGGTAGGCTTTCCAAGGGTTTTCCCGCAAACTCGATGACGATTTTACGCACCCCCTTCGGCCGGGACTGCCCGGCATGGCCGCCGCGGCCGAATCGCAAGCCCCGGCATTCCGCCAGCTCCGTCGGAAAAGGCTCGCGATCCGTCCAATGGAGGCGATAGCTGTAGCGGCGCCGTTCTCCGCCGTTCACCGGCTTTTCCGGCACCCACATGGCGACGATGTTGTCGTGGATTTCATCATCCGTCGGGATTTCAACCAGTTGCACGCTGCCCCTGCCCCACGGTTCCAGCGGCTCCACCCACAGTGACGGGCGGCGTTCATAGCGCACCCCGTCGAGATAGTGGTCGAACACCCTGTCCCGTTGCAGCAGGCCGAATCCCTTGGGATTGTCGTCGCTGAACGCCGAGGTGACGGTTTTTCCCGGGTTGTTGAGCGGCCGCCAGATGCGCTCGCCGGAACCGGTCCACAGCGCCAAACCGTCGGAGTCGTGCACTTCGGGCCGCCAATCCATGGCCGTC
>JAISTL010000051.1 GCA_031272615.1 Methylobacteriaceae bacterium
AGGCGTCGATGAAGATCTGGGCGCCGGGGACGCGGATGTTCATGGCGTTGAGGTCAGCCGGGGTGCGGATGACCTTCTCGCTGTTGGAAATCTGGCGGGCGCCGGCGTTGTGCAGGCCGAGCAGATGGATGCCCATGGGCTTGAACCAGCTGTTGACGGCATCGATGGCTTCGGCGCTGTCAGCGATTTTCACCAGAGACGCCGGGTCCTGGAACAGGAACGGCATCCAGAAGATGTAGAAGCGCGGGTCAAACCCGGCGGCGTTGGTCGGGGCCGAGGCGTGCATATCGATGTCGCCGGTGCCGACCATCTCGATGGCCTTGGTCAAATCGCCGCCCGAAAGGCCGCAGTTGGTGACCACGTTGACCTTGATGTCGCCGTTGCTCTTCTGCTCGACGAGTTCCTTGAACTTCTTGGCGCCGAGGTCGCTCAGGGAATTGGGCGCCATGGTGTGGCTGAAATTGATGCGGATCGGCGCCGCGTTGGCGGCGGCGGTGAATGCAAGCGCCATGGCGGATACGGCGAGAACTGCGGAAATCTTCTTGAACATGAACGTTTCTCCTCCTGGCTGCGTGTTGCAGCGGTTCGTGTGTTATGAAACCAGACCTTTGGCCTTCAACGCTTCGCGAACGGCGAGCGCGCCGAAACGGGGGCTGGAAAGCACCGGTTTGCCGGTTTTTTCCGCGATGAGACCCTCGCAATAGGCCATGGAGCCTTGGGCAAACAGGATGACGTCGGCCTCCGCCGTGTACTTCTGGGCGTACTCCAGCATCCTGCTCTTGAATTCGTCCGGAGACAGTCCGAACGCGTTTTCGACCAGCACGTCGATGAGCACGACATGCTTGTTCATTTCCCGCGCCACGCGGCGGATGGTGTTTTTTGTGGGTTCCAGCGTGGACGACAGCGTCGCCATCACGGCGATGGTAGTTCCGGCGCGCACCGCGGCGCGGCACATTTCCTCGTCGATGCGCACGATGGGGATACCGGTGAATTTGCCGAGGTCCTGCGAGGCGTCGGCCACTTCGCCGACCGAGGAACAGCAGTTGAGGATGACATCGGCGCCGTCATTCACGGCGTTGACGAACAACCCGACCAGCCGGGCCGCCGCCGTCGGCGTCACGTAGTCCGATTGGCGTACCTCGGCGAGAATGGACGGATCCTGGAAGCTGCAATACTCCGCCCCGCCGGCGAGCGCGGCGTTCAGTTCGTTCTCCACTGTGGCGATGAGTTCCGGCGTAGTGCTTGTGTAAACGATTCCAACCTTCATGAAAGGACCTCCGGGCGCGATGTTCGGCATCGCATTGTTCTACGTAGGATGTAGAACGTTGGTACCACATTTTTTCAAGGCTGTATAGAGGATTCTTCCGCAAACCCGGGAGAGCAAGGCGTCACCGCGGGTGGATATTGTGGATAGTTTTTCAGCACCGGTTCCAAAGGTCGCGGGGGCGAATCCGCGGGCCCCTCCCCGCCGTTAAATCCCCGCCCGTCCGACGGGATTGGGTATCGGCAGGAAAATGGGAATACGCCGGGCCGGCGCGGGGCTGCGCACCAGAACCGGCCGGTAGAGCTGTTTGCCGACCTCGACGACGTGGACGCCGGCAAAGGGCAGCAAAAAACCACCGCCGATGTTCTCCCACACCGGGGCGGAACGCAGCAGGTAATCCTTGCGGAACGGCGGCATATACAGGGTTTCAATCCAGCGCTCGATGGAAAAGTTGTTTTCGCGCAGCAGGCTTCTCAGCTGGAAGGCGCTGAACGGCTGGCCGAAGCCGAAGGGGGTCGAGTCCAGCCGCGCCCAAATGCCGCGCCGGTTGGGCGTCACCAGCAGCATCTTGCCGCCCGGATCGAGGATTCGCCACAGTTCCGCCAGCAGGCCGCCCGGGTCGTTCACCGCCTCCAGGGCGTGCACCAGCAGGATGCGGTTCACCGAGCAATCGTCCAGCGGCAGCATGCCCGGGTCCACCAGCGCGGTGGCGTTGGGCCGGGAATGGGGCCAATAGATCACTCCCGGATTCTCGAACATGAAGACAAAAACGCGTTCCACCTGGCTGCTGTACTGCTCCATCAGCGGAAACGGGAACCCCACGCCGAGCAGACGGTTTCCGGGCAGCGACGGCCACAGGCGCCGCACGGCGCGCAACAGCACCTGGCGGGTCCGCGCCCCCAGGGGCGTCCCGTAAAACCCGGTGAGATCGGACACCGACATGCTCATGGTTTCAAAGCCCGTCTCCCGCCGCCGGCTGCACGCCATTGCGGCGGCCGCGACAGATGGTTGGTCCATAACGTTTCCACCGTACACTGCGCCATTCCGGGCGTTTTGTAAAGACACCACCGGCAAAGTGGTTTATGAAACCACACCCGTGCCCTGTCCGGCGTGACGAGAGGGAAAGCCATGCCCATAGAAATAGAACAGTTCCGCTGCCTCGAAACCAATATCGGCCTGTTGTTCCGCGATACGGAAAGCGACGAGGTCGCCGCCGTCGACGCGCCCGACGCCGACGCCGTGCGCGCCGCGCTGGAACGGCGCAACTGGGAGCTGCGCCATATCTTCGTCACCCACTCCCATCCGGACCACATCCAGGGGATCGACGGGCTGCGCCGGCACTACGCGTGCCGTGTCGTCGCCCCGGAGAAAAGCCGGGAACTGGTGCGGGAGGCGGATTTGTGGATCGATGAAGGCGATGTGGTGCGGGTCGGCGGCACCCACTTCCATGTGCTGGCGACGCCGGGGCACTGCACCGACCATGTCGCCTACTGGGCGAAGGCGCTGAACATCGCCTTTGTCGGCGATGTGCTGTTTGCCGTCGGCTGCGGGCGGGTGTTCGGCGGCAATTACGCCGCCATGTACAACTCCCTGCAGCGCGTCAAGGCCATGCCCGACGAGACGCAGGTTTATTTCGGCCATGATTACGCGGTGAACAACGGCCGCTTTGCCCTGGCGGCGGAGCCGGGCAACGCCGACCTCACGGCGCGCCTCAAGCTGGTGGACGAAACCAAGAAGGCCGGCAAACTGTTTTCGCCGGTCACCCTGGCGGATGAAAAACGCACCAATCCGTTCCTGCGCACCGATGCCCCGGCGGTAGCGGCCATGGTCAAGCTGAGCCCCACCGACGGGGAAGCCGTGTTCCGGGCGCTGCGGGACTGGAAAGACAGGTTTTAGCGCACCAGCCCGGAAGTGAGCGGGCTAAAACCCCACTTCGATATGGATTTTCGAGCCGTCGGAAAAGCGGGTGAAGCGGAACGGCGTCGGGTCGACGATGGGCTTTTCGCCGGTGACCAGGTTGGCGGCAAGACGCCCAGCGGCGGGGCCGATGCCGAAGCCGTGGCCGGAAAAGCCGGTGGCGACGAACAGGCCGGGAACCTCGGCAATGCCGGAAATCACCGGAACAGCGTCGGGAACGGTGTCGATCAACCCGCCCCAGCGCTTGACAACCCTGGCCTGCCGGAACACCGGCATGATTTCGCCGGCGGCGGCAAACACCTTGTCGAGAATTTTGCGTGATGGAACCGGGTCGAGGTTGCGGAAATACTCGAACGCGGTTTCCTCATCCATCCTCCAGTGACGCGGAAACCGCAGCGCCTCGAAAAAGCGCGTGGAAAAGCGCACCTTGACGGCCTTCCACTCGTGGAGCAGCACCGGGATATAGTCGAACAGAAAGCGGAAACTGTCGGGCAGCACATCGGCGATGTTGGCGTCGCCGGAGGCAATGGTGTATCCGCCGTCCTCGCGCTTGCGGGCGGCGAAGGGCCGGGTCCATACCGTCGCCGTCGGCCCGTCGAGCGGCGCCGTGTGCATCACCGAGTTCAACACCGACAATTGCGGCAGGCGGATATCGAGATTGCCGAGGAAATACCCGGACCACGCGCCGCCGGCAAGCACGACGCTCGAACAGGCGATGCGGCCGCGCTCGGTGAACACGCCGCTGACCCTTCCTGCCGCGGTATCCAGACCGCGCACGGCACACTCCGTGAGAATATGGGCTCCCTTGGCGCGGGCGCCCAAAGCGATGGCGGGCGCCGCCTTGGTCGGCTCGGCATGGGCGTCCCCCGGCGTGTAGAGGCCGCTTTTCACCGGCAGGGTGGTGCCGGGAAACAGCTCCAGATACTCCTTCGGCGTCAGTATCCTCGCCTCCACATCCATCCCCTCGATGTATTTCAGCCAGTTGACGGAGTATTCGGTTTCGGCGTCGGTGAGGTTGGTGAAGACAATGCCGCATTTCTGAAAGCCGGTGGAGTGGCCGACCCGTTGGTCGAGCTCCGGCCAGATACGCAGGGATTCCGCCATCAGCGCC
>JAISTL010000086.1 GCA_031272615.1 Methylobacteriaceae bacterium
TGGCGCGGCGACGCCGCCTTGGGCAGCGGCACCACATCCTGCTCCACCTGCCAGCGTAAAATCACCTGCGGCACGGTTTTGCCCAACCGCCGGGCGATGGCGTCCAGCACCGGATTGTGCAGCAAATCGTTGCCGCGGCCCAGCGGGCTCCAGGCTTCGGTGACAATGCCGTATTTGCGGTGCGCGGCGAGCTGTTCGGCCTGGGGGAAATAGGGGTGCTGTTCAACCTGGTTGACGGCGGGGGTGACTCCCGTTTCCTGAATGAGGCGGGAAAGATGCTCGGGCAGGAAGTTCGAGACGCCGATGGAGCGCACCATGCCGCGTTTTCGCGCTTCAACGAACGCCTGCCACGCCTCGACATAGAGGCCGCGGGCCGGATTCGGCCAGTGGATGAGATAGAGATCGAAATAATCCAGCCGGGCGCGGAACAGCGACTCCTCGATGGTCTCCAGCGCCTCCTTGTAGGCGTGGCGCCGCCCCGGCAGCTTGGAGGTGACAAAAACCTCGCCGCGCGGCACCCCGGACAGACGCACAGCCTCGCCCACCGCCCCCTCGTTCTCGTAATTGAAGGCCGAATCCAGCAGGCGATACCCGTTGTCCAGCGCCGCGCGCATCACCTCCGCCCCGGCCCGCCCTTTCAGGATATACGTGCCGAAGCCGATGGCGGGCATGGAATTCCCGTCATTCAGTTCAATCATCGGGACAGCTGATGTGCTCATGACCGGTTCCTCCTTTGCCGGGTGTCGCGCCGGCACGGCATTTTCAGCGGATTCTAGCAAAGAATGAAAAAAGGGGAAAGTTTTTGTTTTCAATTGTTCGGGGTTACTGTAATCATGGCCGTCGCCGCCGGCGGCGGGACCACCGCCCCGCCCGGCCGGGATTCGGCGTTTCCTATTGATTTTAGTCCGACAGACCTGGAGTATGCACCATGACCACCGATTCCAACATGCAAAACCGGTTCAGAGGTTCCTTCGTGGCTTTGGCGACGCCGTTCAAAAACGACGTGTTCGACGAGGAAATCTTCGCCCGCTTTGTCGACTGGCAAATCACCCAGGGAACCAACGGGCTCGTGCCGGTCGGCACCACCGGCGAGAGCCCCACGGTCACTCACGACGAGCATCAGAAAGCGGTGGAAGTCTGCATCAAAGCGGCGAACGGCCGGGTTCCGGTCATCGCCGGCGCCGGCTCCAACAACACCGCCGAGGCGCTGGATTACTGCCGTCACGCCGAGAAAGCCGGCGCCGACGCCCTGCTGGTGGTGACGCCCTATTACAACAAGCCGACCCAGGACGGGCTCTATCACCACTACAAGGCGCTGAACGACGCCGTCGGCATCCCCATTTTCATTTACAACATCCCCTCCCGCTCGGTCATCGACATGTCGGTGGAAACCATGGCCCGCCTGTTCGAGTTGAAAAACATCGCCGGAGTCAAAGACGCCACCGCCAGCATGGCGCGGGTCAGCCGCCAGCGTCAGCTGCTGGGGCCGGAGTTCATCCAGCTTTCGGGGGAAGACGCCACGGCGCTGAGCTTCAACGCCCAGGGCGGGCAGGGCTGCATTTCGGTGACGGCCAATGTCGCCCCGGCGGCGTGCTCCCAAATGCAGAGCGCGTCCCTGAAGGGGGATTACGCCGCGGCGCTGGCCATTCACGACCGCCTGTATCCGCTGCACACGGCGCTCTTTGTCGAAACCAACCCGGCGCCGGTGAAATACGCCCTCTCGGTGCTGGACATCATGCCCGAGGTCGTTCGCCTGCCGTTGAGTCCGGGGTCCGAGAAAACCCGGACGCAGGTGCGCGAGGCCATGAAATCCGCCGGGCTCATCTGAGTTGCCGGCCAAGCGGGCGTAAACCAGAACGGAAGCGTTTGCCATGGCGCAAAAGGAAAACACCGGTTATCGGGTCGCCGCGGACAACCGCAAGGCGCACTTCAACTACCAGATTCTCGACACGCTGGAGGCGGGAATCGCGTTGACCGGCACCGAAGTGAAATCCCTGCGGCGCGGCAGAGCCTCTCTCGGAGAAGCTTATGCCGCGCCCGAGGGCAACGAGATTTTCCTGCTCAACGCCCATATTCCCGAATATCTGGAGGCCAACCGGTTCAACCATGTTCTGCGCCGCCCGCGCCGCCTGCTGCTGCACCGCAAGCAAATCAACAAGCTGATCGGCGCCGTCCAGCGTGACGGCATGACCCTGATTCCGCTGAAAATCTATTTCAACGAGAAGGGCCGCGCCAAGCTGTCGCTGGGGGTCGCGCGCGGCAAAAAACTGCATGACAAGCGCGAGACCGAGAAACAGCGCTCATGGCAGCGCGACAAGGCCCGCCTGATGCGCGAGCGCGGATAACCGCCGGGGCGGGCCCGGACGCGCGGCGAAGGAACGCGCGAACGCCTGTCACACACTCCGCCGTCATTGCGAGCGCAGCGAAGCAATCCAGAGAAGCCATACAACCCTTGTTTTAATAAGGATTCCTTCTGGATTGCTTCGTTCCTCGCAATGACGGCCTCACCGGCGGTGCGACACGTCACCCGGTGGTGCAGGCGGCGAAGGAACGCGCGGATGCTCGACACGCACTCCGCCGTCATTGCGAGCGCAGCGAAGCAATCCAGCGCTTTCCTCCATGCACGCGTCACCGGTCAGTCATGGCCACGGCGGCGATTCTTGTCGGAGTAGGCCGCTGTGCCATCAGATGTCTCCTCTCGTGGTACCAAGGCCAAATTGTTCCT
>JAISTL010000248.1 GCA_031272615.1 Methylobacteriaceae bacterium
CATGATCGCCGAGAATCTCGGCGGCTCGATCGACGGTTTTTCCGCAAAAATGAACCGAACCGCCCGTGAACTGGGAATGCAGGAGAGCTATTTCGTCAATCCCCACGGCCTGCCGGACCCGCAACATGTGACATCGGCGCGCGATATGGCCATTCTCTCCCGGGCCTTGTTGTTGGAATTCCCTGAATATCAAGGGTTCTTCGATATCGGCGCCATGCGTTTCGGCCGCAATGTGATTTACAACAACAATATTCTGCTCGGCCGCTACCCCGGGGCGAACGGCATGAAAACCGGGTTTGTCTGCTCTTCCGGGGATAATCTTGTCGCCGCCTCCAAACGTGGCAAACGGCAGGTGATCGCGGTCGTGCTGGGCGCCGCGACCGCCAAGGACCGCAACAACACGGCGGCAATTCTACTGGATCGGGGCTTCAATTCCTTCGGCATGTTTGCCGGTTCTCTGGATGCCTGGCCGTCCAACGCCGGGGCGCTTCCGGTGGATATGCGCCCGGAAGTCTGCAACCGCAAGCACAAACAGCCGGCGGGAGAAGAAACACCCTTCGCCGGAGTTCGTGTCTCCGCCGGAACCCGACCGCTGGACTTGGGATCAGCGTTTGCTGAACCGGACGTCCACCCGTCCATCGAACTGGGAATGCCGCATTTTGAACCGGTTCTGGTGTGGACAGGGTTGAACCGACCGGGGGAAAAGGACATTGCCCGCGACGAGGAGCAGCTGCAGTCCGCCCGAAACCGGCAGAAGCCCGCAAAAAAGAAGAAAACAGTATCGGCGCCGGCATCGCCGACTGTTTCGCTGTCCGACACCGGTTCGGATACGCCCGCTCCGCCCGCGCGATCAAAAAAGAAGACAAAGCGGGCCGGAACGATTGACCGGCCGGAAAAACCTGCGGTAGAGCGCACCGGAAGCACGACAAACCCGGTGATTCTTGAACTGCGCTGAGAACGGAGAAACCCGCGTCAGTTTTTGACGCGGGAGAGAACGGCTTCCGCGGCGCCGTAACCCGTCGCCACATGGATCTTGGCCGGAACCAACAGATTGGTCGCGGTCAACGGCGCGTACCAGACATAGATATCCTTGTTCTGTTCCATAAATTTCACGCCCTCGCGGCCGGGACGATGACCGGAAACCGGCTGGTAACGGACGCTGCACACCAGCACCTTTCCTTTGTACCCACCGGTTTTCACTTCCTTGACTTCCTTGAAGGACATCTTCAGATTGTGGCGTGACGAGCCGTCGAAAACCGCGAGCTCCATGCCGCAGTTGGCGGGGTCGAACGGGCTTCTGCCTTCGGCGATGGGAAGCATCCATGCGCTCAACGGGTCCAGCGCCTTGCGGTGCTCCGCAGTGACGGGCACACGTCTGGGATCGGTTTTCACCGGCGGAACCAGGGTTTTGGTGTCGGCCATTCCATTGGAATAGGCCATATCGATGACGTAGCTGGTCTTGTTGACCTTTCCGTCGGCCCGGAAATGAACCGGAACGAGCTTGTCCACCTCGATTTTGCCGGACGTGGACAGTTGCCCTTTGCCGTCGACAAACCAATCCGCCAGGCCGGTGATCTTGACACTCGTGGTGAAATTGTAGCTGTCCGGCGTAATGCCGTAAAACAGCTTCGCTTTGCCGAGCGGAATACCCGCCACCGACAACGAATATTCCACCACTTTCTGGGCCCCCGACGCCGGAGAAGCAAGCCCCAGGCAGGCCAGTACGGTGCACGCGCCGCCCGTCAGCATGGTAAACGTGTTCATCCCCATGACCATTCCCCCTTGTTTATTGCTCTTCATATGCAACGAACGCCATTGGTTCAACCTCCGGCTCGTTCCGTTACAAAACGATAATCGGAAAAAAGCGTACTCCATGACTTTCTAGGCGATTGTTGTGATATAAATATGGAAGAAGCGGGTTTTTTTCATGAAATCTGTGCCCTGAAACAGGCGGAATACGGAAAGCGGTTCAAGCGGATGCAAACCCGGCTTGCCACTTTGCCTTTGGGGCGTTACACTTTCGCTGATTCCACAACTGGTTCATTGGGGGCGATGACTATGAACACGACAACGGACAAAATCGACAAAGCGGATGTTCGGGTGCTGGTGATTGAGGATGAAGCGGCTATCGCCATGCTGATCGAAGATATGCTGCTGGACATGGGATTCGAAAACATCACCATCTTCGGCAAGCTGTCACGGGCGCTCGACGCGGTGAAAAACGCGGAATTCGATTTCGCGGTTCTCGACGTCAATCTCGCCGGTGAACCCAGTTATCCGCTGGCGGCCGTGCTGCAGGAGAAAAAGACTCCCTTCGCCTTTTCCACCGGTTACGGAGCGGTCGGCGTCCGCGAGGATTTCCGCAATTACCCGGTGTTGCAGAAACCCTTCACCCAAAAAGACCTTGCCGACAAGCTGTCCAAGCTCGTTCCGCAGTATTTCTGACCGCCGACCGACGCCAATGACAACGGCAAAACGCGATTCCGCAGAGGTGTTGCTGAGCATCCTCGGTGTGGCCCGGCAGGATGAACGTGTGCGGGCGGTGTTGCTCAGCGGTTCCCGGGCCAATCCCGCCGTGGAGACGGACGATTTTCAGGATTACGATATTGTCTACGCGGTGACGGATGTCGCCTCCCTCCGCGGGAATGATGCCTGGCTCGATGCTTTCGGGCCGCGTCTCATCATGCAGAAACCCGAAGCGATGCACCTGTTTCCGCCGGCACCCGGCAACCGCTTCACCTATCTGATGCTGTTCGAGGATGGCAACCGTATCGACCTGACGCTGGTTCCCGTGGCGGAACTGGCCGATACCATTGCTTCCGACGGCCTCGCCACCGTGCTGCTGGATAAAGACAACCGGATTCCCGTTCCCCGCGCGGCATCCGACAAGTCTTTCCATATCCGTCCGCCGACCGGCCGGACATTCGACGACTGCTGCAACGAATTCTGGTGGCTGTCCACCTATGTCGCCAAAGGCTTGTGCCGCGGTGAATTCTTCTATGCCGCCTACCATCTCGCCCACGGTATGCGCTCCTGCCTGATGATCATGCTGGCTTGGGAAATCGGCACGCGGGAAGGCTTTGCCGTGAACCTCGGCAATGAATACAAGTATATTCCACGCTTCCTGCCACCTGATGTCACATTACGCCTGATGCGCACCTACGATAACGGCTCGACGGCACACTTACACGATGCACTCGGGGAAACACTGGCTCTGTTTCGCGAAGCATCCAGAAAGGTTGCCCGGTACTTTTCCTATTCTTACCCCGATTACGACGACAAGGTCTCTCCCTATCTTGCCCGCACCGCCGGGAAGAAAAGAGCGGCGTTTGTTTGAGCATCCCGGAGGACGGCGGAACAGACTGGTTGTCATTTTCACCAATTGTCCGTAAAAAACGGTATGAGCGAGACGCCGCAGACTCCATTCTCCGATACCCGCATCATGGGGATTCTCAATGTCACGCCGGATTCCTTTTCCGACGGAGGCCACTATGCCGCCTTGGAATTTGCGCTGGAGCACGCTCTGCTGATGCACGCCGAAGGTGCGGATATCATTGATGTCGGCGGCGAATCCACCCGGCCCGGTTACAGAGAAATACCTGCGGCGGAAGAAACCGCCCGTGTTGTTCCGGTCATTCGCGCGCTTGCCGGTTTTGTCCCCCTGCCTGTTTCCGTCGATACGTACAAGGCGGCGGTAGCCGACGCGGCGCTGTCGGCGGGAGCATCCATCGTCAATGACATCTGGGGGTTGCAGCGTGATGCCGATATGGCGGCGGTCATCGCCCGGCACAAGGCGGGGGTGATCGTCATGCACAACCGTATTGAAACCGACGCTGAAACGGATATCGTCGCCGATATGCTGTCGTTCTTCCGCCGCTCCCTGGAGATTGCCGGAAGAGCCGGCGTTGACGCCGGCGGCATTGTTCTCGACCCGGGAATCGGTTTCGGTAAAACCCGGACGCAGAATATCTCCGCCATCAACGCTGTTCCCGTTCTCAAGGAAGCTTTCGGACTGCCTGTCCTGGTCGGCGCCTCGCGCAAGTCGCTCATCGGCGCGATCACCGGCAGCCCGGTGGAAGAGCGTCTGGCCGGAACTCTCGCCGCCCACATGATGGCGGTGCAGCGCGGCGCCGACATTATCCGGGTTCATGACGTCAAGGCCCACAAAGACGCTCTCAAGGTGATCAGCGCCATCGAAAGAGGAATTCCCAAGTGAGAGATCGAATCGTTCTGCACAGAATTGCGGTTTTCGCCCGTCACGGCGTCTTCGAGGAAGAACGGCGCCTGGGCCAGAAATTCTATATTTCGGTCACATGCGACCTGGATCTTTCCACCGCCGGAACATCCGACGATTATGCGCACACGGTCGGCTACGACCGGTTGGCCGAACTTGTTCACACCGTGGCTGTCGGCCGGCGTTTCAACCTGATTGAAGCTTTGGCGGAAACCGTCGCCGATGAGATTCTGCGTACCTTTCCGCTGGTTGAACAGGTGACTGTTCGTATCGACAAGCCGCAGGCCCCGCTGCCGGTGCCGGTGGAAACCGTCGCGGTGGAAATTTGCCGCCGCCGGACCGTTGCACAAGGATAGGCCGATGGACTCCACAGCTTTCGCGACGGCTTTTCTCGGGCTCGGCTCCAATATGGGAGACAGGGTGGCAATCCTGCAAGGCGCGGTTGCCCGCTTGCAGGCTGTGCCGGAAATCCGCACGATGCGCACCTCCCGGTTCTATCGGACCCGCCCATGGGGTGATACCGATCAGGGGGATTTTTTGAACGCCTGCGCGGAAATCAGCACTTCGCTGCCTCCTCTCGGGCTTCTTGATCTCTGCCACCTGCTCGAGAAGGAGTTCGGCCGGACGCGCGGGCGCCGATGGGGACCACGCACCCTGGACATCGACATTCTCGATTATGATCAACAGGTCCGCAGTGACGAACCACTGATTTTACCGCATCCGCTGGCGCATCTGAGAGGGTTCGTGCTTGTGCCCCTGGCTGAACTCGCACCGGACCTGACGATTCGCGGCAAACGGGTGCGGGACTGGCTCGCTGCGGCGGATACAAACGGAATTGAACCCTGGAAAGGAACGGCGAATGATAATCAGGCCCGCAACATGTAAAACGGGGGCTATAACACGCCGGTTCCGGGCAAAACGACTGGATTTTACCAGCCGTAATCCTGTATGGTCAATGACAGGACGAATCAATCCGGCCGCCTGATCAGCAAAGGTTCGTACAGAATGCACAGCTCGGTTATTTTCTCCACCCGGTTCGCCGTCATCATAGCGAGCGGCATCGTGATGGACATATTCTGGCGGAGATTGCCCAATTGGATATTTCTGGCGTTCGTCGGGCTTTTCGTCATCGCGTGCTGGCACTATCAGATCGGCTGGGATGTATGGAAGTACAACCTCATGGCCTGCGCCGCCGTGATGCTTTTCGGTTTTGTTCAGTTCGCGGTGCTCGGCGCGGGGATTATCGGCGCCGGGGACGTCAAGTTTGCCGCCGGAATGTCCCTGTGGTTCGGATGGAACGAGGTTTTGCTGGAGTTCTTCATCATCGCCTGCATTCTCAACGGCTTCTTGACCGTCATCGTGCTGGTGCTGAAATACTGGACCAGCACCTACGGGTTGCCGCCTTGGCCGTGGCTGCTGACCCTGCGGGACTGGGTGGTGCCGATTATCACCGCGCCTGAAGACGAAACACCGTCCCGAACATCCGGGAAAATGCCGGCGCGCCAAGTGTTGCGCAAGACGAACCCGTCGGGGAAACGGATGACTTTGTCGCTGAAGCGTCGCCGGACGCGGTCCCTGCCCGTCCTGCTGAGGAGCCGCGGGCTGAGCTCGACGGGGCCGTTGCCCCGGCATCCGAAAAAGCCGTTGCAACGGGTGTTTCGCAAGTCGGCAACGCCGGGGAAACGGCTGGGTTTGTCACTGAAGCGAAGCGGGAGGAAAGCCATTCCTCTCACGCGGCAGACACGGGAACGGAACTCTCTGCTGATACCGCCGGGCCCG
>JAISTL010000251.1 GCA_031272615.1 Methylobacteriaceae bacterium
GGTCACGGTGACCGGCTCCGCGGGCATCGGCCTGGCGGAGGTTGTCGACCTGCCGTTCGTGCAGGAGGTTGTCGCCTGCGCCCGGGCGGTGGAAACCTTCATTCCCGATACCGACGTCGCCATCGAGCTCGGTGGTGAGGACGCCAAGATCACCTTTTTCACCAACGGCATCGAGCAGCGGATGAACGGCACCTGCGCCGGCGGAACGGGCGCCTTCATCGATCAGATGGCCGGCCTGCTGCGCACCGATGCCCAAGGGGTGAACGAGCTGGCGTCAAGGGCCACCAACATCTATCCCATCGCGGCGCGCTGCGGGGTTTTCGCCAAAACCGACGTGCAGCCGCTGCTCAACGAGGGTGTACCGCGGGAAGATATCGCGCGGTCCATTCTGCAGGCGGTGGCGCATCAGGCCATCAGCGGCCTGTCCATGGGGCGGAAAATCCGGGGCAGGGTGGCCTTTCTCGGCGGCCCACTGAGCTTTTTGCCGGAGCTGAAGAAGAGCTTCGTCAGCATTCTGAAACTGAAGGACGAGGATATCGTCGAGACGACGCACCAGGAGCTGTTTGTGGCGCTGGGCGCGGCCCTCAGCGGAAACGCCGCCGATGCCCGGCCGTTCGGCGATGTGCTGGAGGCATTCGAGCGCTTGAAGAGCGCGCCGATGGCGGAGGTCGCGACGCTCAGGCCGTTCTTCGCCGATGAGGCGGAGCGGGCGGAGTTTTCCGCGCGCCACGGAGAGGCGCGGGTGGAGCGCACGGACCTGCAAACCTACCGGGGCAACGTGTTCCTGGGCATCGATTGCGGCTCCACCACCACCAAGGCGGTGCTGACGGGAGACAACGACGAACTGCTCTACACCGCCTATCAAAGCAACGAGGGCGAGCCGCTCAGGGTGGTGTCAGCCATTCTGCAGGACATCTACGCCAAATTGCCGGAAGGCCTCGCCATCACCGCGTCGGCGGCGACCGGTTACGGTGAGGCGCTGGTGCGCGAAGCCTTCAAGATTGACTGCTCGGAAGTGGAGACCATCGCCCATTACAAGGCGGCGAGCCATTTTCTGCCGGGGGTGGACTTCATCCTCGACATCGGCGGCCAGGACATGAAGTGCATCCGGATTCGCGACGGCGCCGTGGACAACATCCTGCTGAACGAGGCGTGTTCTTCCGGGTGCGGCTCGTTTATCGAAACGTTCGCCCATTCGGTGCAGCTGCCGGTGGAGGAATTCGCCCGGGTGGCGCTGGACTCGACCCGCCCGGCGGATCTGGGTTCCCGGTGTACGGTGTTCATGAATTCCTCCGTCAAGCAGGCGCAGAAGGAAGGCGCCAATGTCGCCGACATCTCCGCCGGGCTTTCCTACGCGGTGGTGAAAAACGCGCTGATCAAGGTCATCAAGTTGAAACGCCCCGAGGAACTCGGGCAGAAGATCATTGTCCAGGGCGGCACGTTCCACAATGACGCGGTGCTGCGTGCCTTCGAGATTATTTCGGGGCGGCAGGTGGTGCGCCCCGATATTGCCGGTCTCATGGGAGCGTTCGGCGCGGCGATCATCGCCCGCGAGCGCCATCAGGGTGTGGAACCGAGCCACATGCTGGATGAGGCCGCGGTGAAGCGGTTTTCCGTGCGCAATCAGATGGTGCGCTGCGGCCAGTGCACCAACAACTGCCCGATGACGGTGAACCGTTTTGCCGACGGGCGCAAGTTCATTACGGGAAACCGCTGTGAAAAGGGCTTGGGCAAGAAGGCCGCGGCCAACACCCTTCCGGATATGTATGCCTACAAATACGAGCAGATGTTCGCCTATGAGCCGCTGCCGGAACCACTGGCGTTCCGCGGCGATATCGGCATTCCGCGCGGTCTCAACATCTATGAGAACTACCCGCTGTGGCATACCTTCCTCACCCGTCTCGGGTTCCGGGTGGTGCTGTCGGATCCGTCGTCCAAGGCGTTGATGGAGCAGGGGCTGGATACGGTGCCTTCGGACTCCATCTGTTATCCGGCGAAACTGGTGCACGGCCACATCGTCAATCTTGTCGAAAAGGGCGTGAAAACCATCTTTTACCCCTGTATCGCCTTCGAGCAGAAGGAGTTCAAGGGGATCGACAACCACTTCAACTGTCCGATTGTCGCCTCCTATCCCGAGCTTATCCGCAACAATGTCGATCTCCTCAAGGAAAAGGGCGTGCGGTTGATCGAGCCGTTCCTTTCCCTGCATGACCGGGTGAAACTGGTGCCGCGGCTCAAGGACGTGTTCGCCGATTACGGTGTGACCCGCACCGAGGTGAAGGAGGCGCTGGAGGCGGCGTGGGACGAGTTTGACCGCTTCAAGCAGGACCAGCGGGACAAGGCGCTGGAAATCATCGAATATCTCGCGGAAACCGGGAAACGCGGCATCGTGCTGTGCGGCAGGCCCTATCACATCGATCCGGAAATCCATCACGGTATTCCGCAGATTATTACGTCTCTGGGGATGCCGGTGCTGACGGAGGAAGCGGTGGCGCATCTGGCGGACTTGGAAACTCCATTGCGGGTGGTGGATCAGTGGACCTATCACGCCCGGCTCTACCGCGCTGCCACCTTCATCGCCCAAAGCGACAAGCTGGAAATCGTCCATCTCAATTCCTTCGGCTGCGGGCTGGATTCCGTGGTCATGGACCAGGTGCAGGAAATCATCGAGCGCAAGGGCAAGATTTATACTGCCCTCAAAATCGACGAAGGCAACAATACCGGCGCGGCGCGCATCCGCATCCGCTCGCTGAAGGCCGCTCTCGATGAACGGGGGGAAGACAACCGGCGGCGCATCACCGGACGGGATGCCAAGTATCCGCGCGTGCTGTTTACCAAGGATATGAAAGACAGCTATACCATCATCGTGCCTCAGATGTCGCCGATTCACTTCCAGTTCTTTGAACCGGCGGCGAGGGCGGTGGGGTACAATCTCAAAGTGCTGGAGCGTGTCGACCGTTCCACCATTGACGAGGGATTGAGGTTTGTCAACAACGACGCCTGCTATCCGGCCATCATCGTCATCGGGCAGATTATCTCGGCGTTGAAATCCGGGGAGTATGACCTCTCGAAAACCGCGGTGATGATGTCGCAGACGGGCGGCGGCTGCCGGGCGACGAACTATATCGCATACTTACGCAAGGCGTTGGGGGATGCCGGGTTCGGGCATATCCCGGTGGTGTCGTTCAACGCCGTCGGCATGGAAAAAGACAA
>JAISTL010000208.1 GCA_031272615.1 Methylobacteriaceae bacterium
TGCGGCAGAAACATCTTTCCGGCGCCGAACAGATCGCCGACGGTATTCATGCCGGCCATCAGCGGCCCTTCAATCACCGCCAGCGGGCTGCCGAGGTTCACGCGCGCTTCCTCGACATCGGCAGAGATAAAGTCGGTCACCCCATGAACCAGGGCGTGTTCCAGGCGTTTTTCCACCGGCGCCTCGCGCCAGGCGCGGTCAGCCTCCTTCACGGTGACGGATCCGTCCCCCTTGAATTTCGCCGCGGCATCCATCAGGCGTTTGGTCGCGTCGGGACGCCGGTTCAGAACCACGTCCTCGGCCAGTTCCCGCAATTCCGGGTCAATCTCGTCATAAACGTCAAGCTGCCCGGCGTTGACGATACCCATCGTCATGCCGGCGCGCACGGCGTGGTAGAGAAACACCGAGTGCATGGCCCGGCGCACCGGTTCATTGCCCCGGAAGGCGAAGGAGAGGTTGGAAACTCCGCCGGAAACGCCGCAGGCGGGCAGGGTTTTGCGCAGGGTTTCAGTGGCACGGATAAAGTCGACGGCGTAGTTGTCATGCTCCTCGATCCCGGTGCCGACGGCCAGAACGGCCGGGTCGAAAATGATGTCCTCCGGCGGAACGCCGACCCGCTCCACCAGAATTTTCCACGCCCGGGAACACACGGCGACTTTGCGCTCGTAACTGTCGGCCTGACCGTTTTCGTCAAAGGCCATGACAACGATGGCGGCACCGTAGGAGCGGCAGATTTCGGCGTGCCGGATGAACGCGTCCTCCCCCTCCTTGAGGGAGATGGAATTGACCACGGCCTTGCCCTGTATGCACTTCAGCCCGGCTTCGATGACCGTAAACTTTGAAGAATCCACCATCACCGGAACCCGGGCGATGTCCGGTTCCGCCGCCGCGAGGTTGAGGAAAGATGTCATCGCCTGTTCGCTGTCCAGCAGGCCCTCATCCATGTTGACGTCGATCACCTGGGCGCCCGCCGCCACCTGTTCGCGGGCGACATCCAGCGCCGCGGTGTAATCCCCGGCGGTGATGAGCTTGCGGAACCGCGCGGAACCCGTGACGTTGGTGCGCTCGCCGACATTGACGAAGGGAATCTCGTCGCTCTGGACGAAGGCGTCGAGACCGGCGAGGCACAGGCGGCGCGGCACATCCGGCACCGGTCGCGGCGCCTTGCCGTTCACCGCCGCGGCGATGGCGCGGATATGGTCCGGCGTGGTGCCGCAGCAACCGCCGACGACGTTGACCAGCCCGGCGGCGGCAAATTCCCCGAGCAGCGCCGCCATGGCCGCGGGGCTTTCGTCATAGAGGCCGAATTCGTTGGGCAGCCCGGCGTTGGGATAGGCGCAGACAAAGGTGTCGGCGATTTTCCCCACATCCGCAATGTGCGCCCGCATTTCCCTTGCGCCGAGGGCGCAGTTGAAACCGATGGTGAACGGCCTGGCGTGGGCGAGGGAATACCAGAACGCCGCCGCCGTCTGCCCGGAGAGCGTGCGCCCCGAGAGGTCGGTGATGGTGCCGGAAATCATCAGCGGCAGTGTTGTGCCTTTTTCGGCGAACACCTGCCGGGCGGCGCTGACGGCGGCCTTGGCGTTCAGCGTGTCGAACACCGTTTCAATCAGGATGATTTCGGCGCCGCCGTCCACCAGGCCGCGCATCTGCCCGGCGTAGGCGTCTTTGAGCGCATCGAAGGTCAGTGTGCGGAACCCGGGATTGTTGACATCCGGGGAAATGGAGAGGGTGCGGTTGGTGGGGCCGACGGAGCCCGCCACATAACGGCGACGGCCGTCCTCCGCCCCGGCGATGGCGGCAGCCTCCCGCGCGATCCGCGCCGCCGCGACATTGATGTCATACACCGCCGCTTCCATGCCGTAATCGGCCTGGGCGACAGCGGTGGCGGAAAAGCTGTTGGTTTCGATGATGTCGGCGCCGGCGCGCAGGTAATCGAGGTGGATGGCGCGGATGACGTCGGGGCGGGTCAGGGAGAGCAAATCGTTGTTGCCCTTGAGGTCCCGGCTCGCGTCACGGAACCGTTCGCCGCGGAAGTCCGCCTCCGTCAACTTGTGTTTCTGGATTTCCGTGCCCATGGCGCCGTCGAGGACAAGAATGCGCTGCCGGGCGGCTTGCGTCAGGCTCTGCAGAACTTCCCGGCCGTCGGCGGGCGTTGTCACGGCGATAGGGGCGGATGCGGACATGGGAACCTCACGAAAGTCATTTTATGCGGAAACAACAAGCGGTTATTCGGTGGGAATCGGCCGCATGCCCAGCAGATGGCAGACGGCATACACCAGATCGGCGCGGTTCATGGTGTAGAAGTGAAACTCGGTCACGCCGCGGTCGACAAGGTCAAGCACCTGTTCGGCGGCAACGGCGGCGGCAATCAGTTTGCGGGTCTCGGGGTCTTCATCCAGCCCCTCGAAACGCTGGGCCAGCCAGCCGGGAATATACGCTCCGACCTTCGCGGCAAACCCCGCCGTCTGCTTGAAATTCTGAACCGGCAGAATTCCCGGAACGACGGGAATGGTGATGCCGCGGGCGCGCACCTTGTCGAGATAGCGGAAATAGGCGTCATTATCGAAGAAAAACTGGGTCATGGCCCGGTCGGCGCCAGCGTCCACCTTGGCCTGGAGCACGTCGAGATCCTGGTCGAATGAGGCTGCTTCGGGGTGTTTTTCCGGATAGGCCGAGACCGTCACCTCAAACGGGCCGATATCCTTGACGGCGCGCACAAGGTCCGCCGTGCGGGCGTAGCCCTGCGGGTGCGGCTCGAAGAGCGTGCCCGGGCCGCCGACCGGGTCTCCCCGCAGCGCCACGATGTGGCGCACCCCGGCGTCACGGTATTCGCGGATGACGGCGTCAACCTCGTTTTTCGATGCGGCGACACAGGTGAGATGCGCCGCCGGAGTGAGCTTCGTCTCCCGCACGATGCGGGCGACGGTGGCGTGGGTGCGTTCCCGGGTGGAACCGCCGGCGCCGTAGGTGACGGAAACGAATTGCGGCCGCAGCGGTTCAAGGCGGCGGATGGCCTGCCACAGGGTCTCTTCCATATCCGGAGTTTTCGGGGGGAAGAACTCCATGGAGACATTGAGATCGTTGGATGCGGCGCGGCTTTGGCGGGAAGGTGCGGCGTTCATTTAAACAATACCTTGGTTCGATGGGGAAAGCGGCCAGTCGGTGCGGATACGGCGGTCCTTTCCAAGCCACAGGGTGACGGTCAGGCCGTCGGGACGTTCAACGGGGGGCGGCAGGTCGCGGATGGCGACGCACTCGAGCCCGGCGTCGCTCATCCAGCGTATGACATCGTCATGGGAAAAGCCGAGGTGGCGGTGTTTCTGGTCGTCACGCAGGAACTCGAGGCTGTGGGGGGCGAAATCGACCACCAGCAGCATGCCGCCGGCGGAGATGAGCCGGGCCGCTTCGCTGACGGCGCGGGCCGGGTCGTCGAGATAGTGCAGCACCTGGTGCATGGCCACGAGATCATAAATCCCGGCGGGAAACGGCGGCGCGTAGATGTCCCCCTGGCGTAAATCCACCGGCCCGATGCCGGCGCGCTGCAGGTTGGATCGCGCCACGCCGAGCATGGCGTGGTTGGAATCGAGGCCGGCGAGGTGCGACACCGTTGGCGCCAGCAACTGAATCATCCGCCCGGTTCCGGTACCGAGGTCGAGAAAACTCCAGATGCCGCGGTTTTCCAGCAGTTCCAGCACAGCGGCTTCAACCGTCGCCTCTGAGGTGTGCAGCGAGCGCACTTTGTCCCACTCGGGAGCGAGATGGGAAAAGTATTCGTCGGCGGCGCGGGCGCGGGCCCGGCGGGCGTTGTCGAAACGCTCCCGAT
The DNA here is from genome assembly GCA_031272615.1 of Methylobacteriaceae bacterium. Classification (GTDB taxonomy): domain Bacteria; phylum Pseudomonadota; class Alphaproteobacteria; order Rhizobiales; family Beijerinckiaceae; genus Hohaiivirga. The sequence continues at coordinate 3,827 of JAISTL010000208.1, forward strand.
CTCCCTTGACGACGATATCCTCACGGTCCAGCGAGTCCAGCAGGGCGCGCAACAGCCGCAGCACCGGGTGGCTGTCCGCCAGGCGGAAGAAGGCCCACGCCCCTTCGCGCAGGCGCTCGACGATCCCCGCTTCCATCAACTGCTTGAGATGACGGGAAATGCGCGGTTGCGACTGGCCGAGGATATCCGTCAGTTCCGAAACCGACAGCTCGCCGTAACTCAACAGAAGGAGAATCCGCAGGCGGGTATCTTCACCCGCGGCACGAAGCGCGGTCAGCACTTGGTCAAGGCCCGGAGCACTGTTGGCCATGTCAGTTCCTCTATAGATATAAATATATCTTTATATCTGCATTTTAAAATAATGACAAGAGGCTTTGCAAAGTCCGTTGTTGTTATTTTCCAGCGGCGACTTATCTGTTATGAATAAGCGGATTCGTACATCAGCATCGCCCTTGTCATGAATGAGCGGATTCTTGTGACGCCGCACCGGAAGGGTTTCGCCGTTTTCTGCCTGAGGATTTGAGATGGTTTCGCTCAGCCCGAATTTTCTGCGCCTGTTGATGGTTTTTGTGATTTCCGGCGGGCTGCTGTTTTTCAACGTCTTCTCGTCCCCCATCGTTGTTTTCATATTCATTGTTTCCGGCTGGCTGGTGTCCCTGTGTCTGCATGAATTCGGACATGCCTACGCCGCGTGGCGCTCCGGCGATCGGGCGATAACGCAAATGGGCTATCTCTCCTTCGATCTGATGAAGTACATACAGCCGCAGTTCAGCCTGCTGATGCCGGTGGTGATTTTGGTTCTCGGCGGCTTCGGAATGCCCGGCGGCGCGGTTTACGTCAATACGTCGATGATCCGCAACCCCCGTCAGCGTTCCGCGGTCAGCGCCGCCGGTCCGGTGGCCACTCTGATGTTCCTTGTGTTCATGATGGTTCCCATGTGGCTGGGGCTGGACAATTATGTCGGCAGCGACCTGTTCTGGGGAAGCTGGAATTACCTCGCCAGGATTGAGGTGACGGCTCTGATTTTCAACCTTCTGCCGGTGCCGGGGCTGGACGGCTACGGTATCATCGAGCCGTTCATGTCTTACGACACCCAGGCGTCGATGTGGTATGCCAAGGGTTACGGCCCGTGGATTCTGCTGATGGCGATGATGTTCATCCCGCCGGTCAACACGGTGTACTGGTATGTCGTGGAATTGCTGTCGGACATCGTCGGCATCGACGATGCCCTCGCCGGTATCGGCTTCACCAACTTCTTTTTCTGGCGCTTTTTCTGAAAAGAAGCTTTTCGGCGGGGTTCAGAACCGACTCACTCGATGATTTCAAGGCTGGCGGCAAAATCGCCTTTCTGTGCCGCCAATATTTCCTTGCCGGATTCAATACGTCCCAGAATGTAAAGGCCGGACGCCCTGCCGGAGCCCTTGTAAAACACCGCCAGATTGCCCCACGGCGCATAATAGGCGAAATCACCGGTAACGTCGTGAAACTCTTCAGCTCCGGTCGTATTCAGCTCGCGGGGCAGATAGGTGATTTTCTCTGCGCCGGCGTAGTCTTTGAAGACCGCTGTGAGAGGCAGCAGCGCCGCGAAATCGGCGCTCACGGAGGAATCATTCAACGCCACAATCACATCACCGGTATCCAGGCGCATCAGCATCTTCATTTTATAGTAGTCCTGCGCGCGAGACGCATGGGAACTCCCGAGGACAACGGCGGCAACGAACAAAACGGCGAGTTTTTGAAACGTATTCATCGACGGTCTCCTGAAATAGCCGGCGGCGGAACGAAGCCGATGTCAGGTTAGCGCTCCAGGCTTCCGGTGTCAATTATCCAAAAAGCTCCTGAGCCGGCGGCTCCTTGAGGGATGTTTCAGCTTGCGCAGGGCTTTGGCTTCAATCTGGCGGATACGTTCGCGGGTCACCGAGAACTGCTGGCCGACTTCTTCCAGCGTGTGGTCGGTGTTCATGCCGATGCCGAACCGCATGCGCAGCACCCGCTCCTCGCGCGGCGTCAGCGATGCGAGCACCCGCGTCGTTGTTTCACGCAGGTTGGATTGGATGGCGGCGTCCACCGGAAGAACGGCATTCTTGTCTTCGATGAAATCGCCAAGATGGGAATCCTCTTCGTCGCCGATGGGGGTTTCCAGAGAAATCGGCTCCTTGGCGATTTTCAGGACCTTCCGAACTTTTTCCAGTGGCATGGACAGTTTCTCGGAAAGCTCCTCGGGGGTCGGTTCACGGCCGGTTTCATTCAGCATCTGCCGCGACGTGCGCACGATTTTGTTGATGGTTTCAATCATGTGCACCGGAATACGGATGGTCCGCGCCTGGTCGGCGATGGAACGGGTGATGGCCTGACGGATCCACCATGTCGCGTAGGTCGAGAACTTGTAGCCGCGCCGGTATTCAAACTTGTCCACCGCCTTCATCAAACCGATATTGCCCTCCTGGATGAGATCCAGAAACTGCAAACCGCGGTTGGTGTATTTTTTGGCGATGGAAATCACCAGACGCAGATTGGCTTCAATCATTTCCTTCTTGGCGATGCGGGATTCCCGTTCGCCTTTCTGCACCATGGCGACGATGCGGCGGAATTCCACCAGGTTCAAGCCGGTTTCCTCGGCGAGGTCGCGGATGCGTTTAATCAGATCTTCCGCCTGGTCCCGCCCGTTCTCGGCCAGAGATTGCCAACCCTTGTTGTCCAGCGCGGCAACCTTGTCCAGCCAGTTGGGGTCGGTGCTGGCGCCGTGGTAGCGCTTGAGGAATTCCTCGCGGGTGACGCCGTGGCTCTCGGAGAGACGCAGCAGACGCCCTTCCAGGGAAATCAACCGCTTGTTGATGTCGTACAACTGTTCCACCAGAGTCTCGATGCGGGTGTTGTTGAGCGACAGGGATTTGACATCCAGCACCACATCCTCGTGCAGCTTGCGGTATTTCTTGTCCTGCGCGGGTGTGACGGGTTTATCCTGCTGTTGCAGTTCCATATGCTGGATCTGCAGCTGGCGCAGTTTTTTGTAGTTCTCGCCGATTCGCTCAAAAGTCTCGAATACGCGGGGCTTCAGTTCAGCTTCCATGGCCGAGAGCGACACATTGTTATCGATGTCGTCATCGTCCACTTCCGGTTCGACGATGACCTCTTCGCCGTCTTCATTGATGACAACCGTGGGCCCGGGGGGCGTAACCTCCTCCGGAGGCTGGGGCGCCTGCGGCGCCTTGCTGTCCGGCCCGGAATAGGTCGCTTCCAAGTCAATGATGTCCCGAAGGAATCCCCGTCCTTCCTTCAGTTCTTCATGCCAGATGATAATGGCCTGAAAGGTGAGGGGGCTTTCGCACAGGCCCGCAATCATCGCTTCGCGTCCGGCCTCTATGCGTTTGGCGATGGCGATTTCGCCCTCGCGGGACAACAGCTCCACCGAGCCCATTTCCCTCAGATACATGCGCACGGGATCATCGGTACGGTCAGCCGGTTCCCGGGTGGTTTCCGGGCGGATCATAACCGCGCGGCCGGCAGAGGCGCTCGGAACGATTTCACTTCCGTCGCTTTCGGCGTCTTCCTCCGCCTCCCGCGACTCATCTTCGTCTTCAGATTCAACGATGTTGAAACCGTGCTCCGAAAGCTGCGCGAGAATATCCTCGATCTGCTCCGTCGAGAATTCCTCCTGAGGCAGCAGTTCGTTCACTTCGTCATAGGTGACATAGCCGCGCTTTTGAGCGAGCTTCATCAATTTTCTGAGAGCGCGATCAGTGATGTCGATAACCGGGCCGTCCCGCTGGATTTCCTGACCGGCATCTCCGTCTTCGCGTTCCGTCACATCTGTAGCCATGTTCTTCCTGCGTCCAAGGCACCCGGAAACGTCTCCGTCCACCAACCGTTACCGGTTCCTCACAAGCGTCCGGCAAAAGCTGATAAATGAGTCGCGCCATGAGAGAAACACTTTATTTCCGCATTTGGTGTTTTTCTCAAGGGAGGCTGCTTCTTGTGGAAAAAGGTTTCC
>JAISTL010000213.1 GCA_031272615.1 Methylobacteriaceae bacterium
CGCTTCGTGCTGAACGGAGAGATTTACGGCGGCACGATCAGCGCCGAAACGGCCTACTGGCTGATCTCGTCCCTCGAGGTGGGCGAGCTGACGGACACGGCGGTGAGCATCCTGCGCGAGGCCGTCAACCGCGCCGATGTGGTGGACCCGGTGCTGATGGATTTCGTGCTGAAGCACGTGCGCCGGATGCCGCGCTACCGCTACGGCAACAGCTACGCGGCGTAGGGCCCGCCGCTCCGACGTTTGGAGGTATCTTTGCTGATTCATTTTTCCGTTCCGGATTTTGTCGCGGTTGTGGTGTTCGTGCTGTCGTGGGGGTTCTATTCCATCGCGCTGGCCTGGACATCGCGCAACCGCGCCAGCCTCGACGAGCGGATGAACGATTATCGCTACCACTGGCTCATCCAGGCGGCGCGTCTGGACGTCCGCATGCCCGATGTCAACATCAACGCCTCGCTGCAGAACGGCACCGCCTTTTTCGCCTCCACCTCGCTGCTGGCGATGGGCGGCGCGATTTCGCTGTTTCCGGTGGTGGATGACATCATCTCGCTGCTCGGCGCCCTGCCGGTCATCGGCGAGACGGCCTCCCGCACCGCGGTGGAATTCAAGATCATCGGCCTGGCGGTGATTTTCACCTATGCTTTCTTCAAGTTTTCGTGGTCATACCGGCTGTTCAACTTCTCCGCCATCCTCATCGGCACCATGCCGCCCAACTCGGCGCCCGAGGAGGAAATCGAGCGGGCGGCCATGCGCGCCGCCAAAATGAATGTCGCCGCCAGCCGGGAATACAACCGCGGCCAGCGGGCGCTGTCGTTCTCACTGGCCTATCTCGGCTGGTTCATCAGCCCCATCGTGTTCATGGTCGCCACCGTGGTGGTGCTCGTCAATCTGCTGGCCCGCCAATACCGGACCAAGGCGCGCGCCATCGTCGCCCGCGAAGAGGGGGAGATTCAGGTCAACCCCTTCACCCACTGCGCGTCGTGAGCCCGCGCCGGGGCGGCACGAACCGTCACTTACCCGGCGCGGGGAACAGCGCGTCGGTACGCCCGGTCAACCGGTAGGCGAAAAGCCCGGCCCATTCCTTCACCGCCGCGTCGAACCTCCGCAGCCCCTCGGAGCTGGAGGCGAAGACGCGGACCATGTCCTCAGGGCCGCGGGTGCGGTAATCCACCGGATAGGCAATCACCTCGAACCCGGCGCGGCGGAAGCAGCCGACGGCCCGCGGCATGTGCCAGGCGGAGGTGACCAGCAGCCAGGTTTCGCCCGCGGCCGGAGCAAGCAGTTTTTTGCTGTAGGTCGCGTTTTCGGCGGTGGAGCGCGAGTCCGCCTCGATGACGAGGCGGGAGGCGTCAATGCCGAGGCTCCCGGCATATTTCAAAATCGCCTGCGCCTCGGACACATGGTCACGGAACAGCGTTCCGCCGCCGCCGGAAAACACCAGCCGGGCGTGGGGATAACGCCGGGCGAGGTCAGAGAGAGCGAGAATCCGCTCCCCCGCCTCGTTGAGGACAATCTGGCCGCGGGCCACGGTTTCCTCGGGCATGGCGCCGCCGCCCAGAACGATGATGCCGTCAACCGGGCGCGAGGCGTCGGCAAAGGGCGGGAAACGCTGTTCGAGGGGCAGCAGCGCCCAGTTGGCGACGGGCCCCAGCCCGCAGAACAGCAACAGCGCGAGGGCAAACACGGCAAGCCGGAACCCGGCTTGGCGAAACCGGTCAAAACGGCCGAGCAGCACGCCGAGAAGCGCCAGCAGCGGCAGGAGGTTGGAGGGAACGGCGAGAAACCAGACGACCTTCGACAGATAATAGAACATGCGCTATTTCACGCACAGGCCGATGCGCGACAGATGCGGGATGTCGCGCGGGTCACAGTGGGTTTCCAGCATGGCCTGCCACTGGTCGCGGTTGCCGTAGAACACGTTGCGGTCCACGGTGGTGTCGATGCCGGGAACATGCCCGGTGGTGGTGTACTGCCACATGGTCCAGCGGCGGTCACCATAGCGCAGATAGGGTTCCGCCGCCACCGAGCGGATCCAGAACGGATAATCCCGCAGCTCGCCCTTCAGCACGTCGTCATGGAAGGTGATGTCGGTGTAGATGATGGGGCGCTTGCCGGTGTGTTCCTCCATGGCGGCGAGAATCTCCTTGGCCATGGCGAGGGCGTTCTCCGGAGTCGTGCCCTTGGGGCAGGAGGGGGAGGTGTGGTTCCATTCCAGGTCGAGAACCGGCGGCAGCGCCTCCGGATCCTGCGGAACGATCTTCCTGAACCAGTCAGCCTGTTCCTCCGCCGGGCGGCACCAGTACATGAAATGATAGGCGCCGCGCGGAACCCCGGCCCGGCGGGCGCCGTGCCAGTTCTGATAGAACTTTTCGTCGATATGGTCGCCGCCCTCGGTGGCCTTGATGTAGGCGAATTCCGTCCCGGCTTTGCGCACCCTGCCCCAGTCGATATCGCCCTGGTAGCGCGAGACGTCGATACCGTGCACCGGCATACGCCGGGCCTTCGCCACGCCGCGATGCGGCTTGACGTCACCCGGAGCGGAGCGCTGCGGCGCCATGGAGCATCCGGCGAGCCCGGCAACGAGCCCGAGAACACAGCAGGCGAGCACGCCCTTGGTGAAGACCTCGTGAAACGACATCAGACCCTTGCAAGTCCGGCAGGTTGAACACGTCGGGAGACCGGAAGCGGCCCCCCAGCCGCTTGAGGTTATCCGCTGAACGCACTAACAAAAGGTTTACGAGTGACTTTGAAAAAGAAAAGCGTTGAAAACGGGTAAACACCGCACTACTCACGACTCCCCAATACTTTAAACCGCTTTTGAAAAAAAGCAACCGCTTGGGACAGCCGACCGGCGAAATACCGGGTTTGAGAAACGCCCCGGCTGGTGTAAAAGGGCGTTTCCCGCAGTCCGTTCCATGAGGTGCCCCATGCCCCTGCCCTATACTCCGCATCCCGGTCCGCTTAATCTCATCACCGATGTGGCCGGCCTTACCGTCGGCCAGGCCGACAACGCCGCCATCGCCACCGGCGTCACGGTTTTTCTGTTCGACAAACCGGCGGCGGCGGGTGCGGCGTTCATCGGCGGCGGCCCGGGCAACCGCGATACCGCCTGCCTCGAGCCCGACGCCGCGGTGCAAGGCATCGACGCGCTGGTGCTCTCCGGCGGCTCCGGGTTCGGGCTCGATGCCGCCACCGGCGTGCAGGCGTGGCTGAGGGAACACGGGCGCGGCCTGGCGGTGGGCCCGGCGCTGGTGCCGATTGTGCCGCAGGCCATCCTGTTTGACCTCATCAACGGCGGCAACAAAGACTGGGGGCGCTTTCCGCCCTACCGCGACCTCGCATACGAGGCGGCCTCCCGCTGTAGCGCGGACTTCGCGCTGGGCACCCACGGCGCGGGCTACGGCGCCACCACCGTCAATTTCCAGGGCGGCGCCGGCTCCGCCAGCGTCGTCACGCCGTCGGGGTTCACGGTGGGAGCCTACGCCGCCGTCAACACCATGTCGTCGGCGGTGATGGACAACGGCCCCTATTTCTGGGCCTCGCCCTTCGAGTTGAATCGGGAATTCGGCGGCCTCGGCTCGCCCTTCCCCTATCCGCAGGGCCGACTCACCCTCACGTGGAAAGGCGGGCCGGAGTTTGCCACTACCATCGCCGTGGTCGCCACCGACGCCGTTCTCACCAAGCCGCAGGCGCGGCGGTTGGCCTTCGCCGCCCAGGGCGGCCTCGCCAAGGCGCTGCGCTTCGCCAACGGCTTCATGGACGGCGACACCGTGTTCGCCGTCGCCACCGGCAGGAAACCCATGAGCGACGAAGGCAACCAGATGACGGAACTGGGGGCGCTGGCGTCGGACTGCCTGGCCCGCGCCGTCGCCCGCGGCGTCTATGAAGCCTCGGCGCTGCCCTTCCCCAGCGCCCTGCCGGCATGGAAGGACGTGTTCCGGTAGAGGGGCGGGCAAAGGCGCAGGCGGGGGTGTATCACGCTCCCGCTGCTGCCAGTTCGCGCAGTTTGTCGCGGAAATGGATGAAGCTTGGTGAACGGTTGGTGTTCACATCCATGTGCGGAGCAATCTTTTCGGCCCACCGGGATTTCTCGGCGCCGACGCTCTGGTAGCCGCCGGCGGCAAGCTTACGGACGCCTCCGGGAAAGACCGCATCCGCCAACAATTCCCATGTGCCGCAAATGGAATCGTTGCGGTAAGCGTTCAACACCGCGTCTTTGGCCTTCGGATAGGCCGCCTTGACCGCCGCGGGATCGCCGAGGAACCAGGCTTCACCCTCTTCGACGGCGAAGCAGAACCGGGTTTCCGGTTTGGGGGTGCAGGCGTTCAGGATGTCAAGAAGTTTCTGGCGAAAGGTTTTGAGGCATTTGTCGTCCAAGTCGCAAACCACAACGACCGCTGTCCGATAATCGGTCGAATTCTCCGGGAAAGTCTCTCCATAGCCGCGAAGAAGGCGTGGGAGTTGGTCAAGCAGAATGCGCTTTTCCGGTTCTCCGGCCGTCATCCCCTTCGGTATCCGCCCGATGCCCTTGTACGGAATAATGCGAAATGTGTGACCATCGCCGATAATTCCGGGAACGAGGATCTCAAGCGCCTTTTTACCGGATTGGTCTTCCACGAGGATCTCGAAATGCATCCGGTCACCTCTTATCCAGATAATCGCTGTACCATAGTCCGCCCAACGGAAGGTCCTCGGCGACAAGGTTTTTGACGAGCTCATCATCACTCGCCCGGCGTATCGTGGACAATCCATCCGGGCCTTTTTCGAGAATCCATACTTCTTCGGGGTCGAGCGCATCGACAAAATACGGTTGATGGGTTGTCACGAAGATCTGAGAGCCGGCTTTTGTCTTCGCGGCGTACCGGCGGAATTCCTCTGCCAGGAATCCAAGCAGCTTGTGATAAAGGCCGTTCTCCGGTTCTTCTATACACAAAAACGGCGGCGGCGTCGGGTCTGCAAGCAGCAGCAGATAGGCAAAAACCTTCAGGGTGCCGTCGGACATCTGCTGCGCGTAAAACGGGTCGTGAAAGCCTTTGTCGTTGAAGCGAAGCAACAACCGTCCGTCACTGCTTTTCCCGGTGTCTATCCTGTCAATTCCCGGAATTTTCCCGGCAATACTGTTCAATATGCCCGCGAAACGCTCGGGGTGTTCACGTTCCATGAACTGCGCAACATTGCCGATATTGTCGCCGTGAATGTTCAAGTGCTTCTGCGGCCCGGCCAACGGCAGACTTCGCGCCGCATCAGGCGTGAAATAACTGAGATACCACCCCTCGATGAAGCGTCGGAAAGCCGAGATTCTCGGGTGCTGTTTCAGCGAACCCAACGTGGCGATGCCGAGTTTGCGGCGATCTTCCAGTTCAACAACCTCGACATCTTTCGATTCTTCTCCATGATCACCGGAGCGCAGAGCTTCCATGAGTTTGATAAAATCATCGATATTGTCTTTGGTTTCATCGAACAGGGTGTTGTCCGTTTCCCCCCTCCACGCCAGCCCTTTTCCGTCGTTCAAGATCAGAAAGGAAAACGGGCGACCGTGTTTTTGACCTTTTCGTCGCTGCCGCAGACGCTCTTTGACAACATACGGCCGTTTCGACTGGTCCACACCGATGGACAACTCATAGGTCACGGGCCGGTCGTTGTCGTCTTCCCTGTAGTATATTTCAAAGTCAATCGGGCCGCTTTCCCCTTGGGTGACAATTCTGGAAAACCCTCCACGCCCCCGTGCGTCACAGGCTTCCTCCACCCCCAACTTCAGGCAGTCCGCCAGAAAACCGAACGCGTCAAATAACGTGCTCTTGCCGACACCGTTCCTGCCGATGACCACCGTCAGCGGCGTCAACGGTTGGGCCTTTTGCTGATTCCACAACCGCCCCAGCGTAACATCCTTCAATGCCTTGAAATTCTTTACACGAAAGCCTTCGATCTGTGCCATCACCCACCTCGCATCGGTATCGCAATCTCATCATATCACATCGCCGGCTTGGGGTCTTCTTTCAAGACATCGGGAGAAACTCTCCCGCACAACCACAACGTCCAGCATAATGTAAATTGACATTGCCGTCATTCTGGAATCGAAAAATCGTCGTGATACACGACCGAGGCCAGTTCTACCGCACCATCGGCGCGGTCCCAATAGTGAAGATGAAAGCCCCTGTCGATATCGCGCCGTTGCGCCCTGTCGAAGCCTCGGGTTCTTTGCCGGGCGTCTCCTCCCGCCCTAGTTCTCAGAGCGTGAACTGCTTGAAGATTGCGCTTGTTGGCAGTCTCTTCTATGGCGCGGAGAATCTTGGGCGGTACGGATTCTCCGTGATCGTCACAAATGCGTTGGCATGTTTCCCGGAATTTTGCTCCGAGGGCCGGGGCGATCATATTACTCCATTCCGGAGTTCCGCCCCGCTCAAGCTCTGACTTATAAAGCGCAATTCGAATTGCCAGTTCTATTCCAACATCGTCCTGCGCTCCCGCCAGAATGGCTGCTTCGTCAAGGCATTCAATCAATCCAGAGAAACTGTCACATACCAGCACATCGCCTTCAAAGAATTCGGGAGAACATGGCAACGGCGGGATATCGTCTCTGGAATGCTCAAGGTCATGAATGCAGGCCCTTACTTGGATCACGCGTTCGGGCGCTTGCTTTAGAATGAGTGAATGACCGCCGAGAGGTTGCGCACAGTGCTTGCGCAGCACAGCGATCAACGTGACGCATCTCTGCAGATTGGTTTGAAGGCAGTCATGCGCTATCAACCGGATTACATCTGGAACTGTTTCCACGTGGTCGGTCAGGACATCCTCAACCCGATGATAGCTTTCAAAGGATTGCTCAAGCGACAGAAGTTTCTCCGCAAGCACCGCGATGTCATTGACGGTGTATTCAGCTATTCCGTGTTCGTTGAACAGTTCGCGGAGATGATTTCTCAATGGGAATAACTCCTCAGCGATCAAAACGTTGGACGCCTGTTCGCTCATGCAAACTGTAAGCCAAGGTTCCTTCAGCAGCCGGCACCAGTCCAGCAACGTCTCCACATAACGGTAGGCGTCATCTTTGGTACAATCCGACCGGGGAACTGCAAGCACACCGGGGTCAATGGTCACGGTGGGAAGGCTATCCATCCGTATTCCTCCGGCTTGCTTTCCGTTTTTGGGCCGCTGCGACGAGGATATCCTCGGCCTGCTGTTGAGACTGATCGAAGAACCCTTCCGGCCAGTCCTTTATTGCGCCGTATTCGTTGATCACTACTTCCCGAAATGTTGAACTCTCGGTAGGCTTTTCTACAAAGTAGATTTTGGCTTGACTGTTCAGCGGTTTTTTGGGGGGTGCCGAGGCAATGCGGAAGCGCAGACGATCGATCAGGTATTCGCTGTGGGTTTCAACAATGCACTGCTTATTGCACAGCGCCATCGACAGGAAAAAGTCTCCAAGCAGAGTTTGAACCTTTGGGTGGAGATGCAACTCCGGTTGTTCAAAAACAAGCGTGGTATCCGCATCGGCAAGCAGGCACATGACGAGAATCGGCAATACTTGGCTGACGCCGACGCCGACATGAGTAAGATCATGGGTGGTGCGTGAATTGGGAAGTCCGACCCTTAATTCGTGGCCCAGCTTACCCTGATCCCGGCTTTTCACCGAATTGGCCACACCGAGATACTGGAGCCAGTCAATCACCGCCGTTTCCAAGGTGCGCTCAATCGGCTTATAGTCAATCTCCGGGCTTTTGAAATTTACCGGTGGAATGTAGCGGATTCTCTTATTCTTGTGCAGTTCAAGAATTGATGCCGTGTGTTCGCCGCGTAAGCCGACATCGTAGGGGTCGGCTGATGGGGCAAGCGGATACAGAGGCTTGGGAGCATCCCTCAGCGGGCCGAGATATTTCAAAGACGAGGCGAAATACTTATCCAGATACGCTGAAGCTTCTGATATCAACGAGGGAAGGAAAAACGATTCTGTCACCAAATCCTTTTCTTTTTTTGTTCTCATCGCGGTATGTATACGATCGAAAAGATTCCCGCACTCGCTTAACCTCTGCTCGACTTCTATCCGGTCCTTACGTTGTATCTCTCGCAGTCGTCTAATACACTCCCCGAGTGTCAGTGTTTTGTGTTCAACGCCATGCGGGTTTTGCCGAAGGTAGATCCTGAAAACCTCGTCAAAATTGACGACATCCTTGAGAACATCCCGCAACACCGAAATAATCTCTTCGGAAACAATAATTCTTGATTCAACAATTCTTGGTTCCATGACGCCAGGCACTATGATGCCGTTGTTGGAGTCGGGGCCTTGAAGGCATTCGGTTATAAGTTTTGCAGTTTCCTCAATGTTATCATATGCATAAATGATTCTCATGGGGAGGAAGTGTCTTGTCAGGCAGCCGACAAGTTCAGCTGATCGTGTGTTTCCCAGTATTTCCGCTTTGGAATCTTCGTCAAGTTCAACCGCGAAAGCCAAACCTGCGCGTTCCTCCTCGTCGATTCTGCTTTCTTCATCTCTTTCCTCAATCTCGGAGATAACCTTGTCAGAACGATAAAACAAGATATCCGCCCGTTGGTCGGCGCCGTCCTCATCTCCGAATATCCCGTACAACTGGGTGGAAAACAGTCTGGGTTGGATTTGGAATAACTCACGTTGAGGGCTTGACGGATCGGCATCAAACGAGACTTCACATCCAACCTCTTTAAGTGGACCAATCAAAAGGCGTCGCGAGCCATAGTTGCGTGAATAGTACTGAGGGCGTCTTGCTTTTCTGGAGTAAGTGATTTGCGCCGGTTGACATGTACAGGCAATGGATATTTGATCCGACGCCCCGTCGATGGATTTCAAATCATCAAATTGGCCCAGACTGGTGAGCGCGCCGTTCAACACCACTGATCGCGTTTCGACTTTGTTGGCAAGAGTCTGAGCAACAAGAAGGATGGACTGAATAAACGTGCTTTTGCCGCTGCTGTTTGCACCGGCAAAAATGGTTAGGGGGCCGAGAACCAGCTCGGTTTCCTCTCGAATTGACTTGAAGTTGGAGACTTTCCACTTAGTAAGCATGGTTTATTCCTCTTCCATCCCGGATAAGGCTTGGTCATACCACATAAACTGCCATCGGTCTCGTTTCAAAATACGGAATGGGCCAAACCGACGTCTTTGACGATCTGACCAGACCACTTCCGGAATCGAACCGCCCTTTCGTTGTTCACCTTGAACCCCATGGCGATTATGAGCTGTAGGCTGTAGTGATTGGTTTCATACGGTTTCCCGTCAGCGGCAGTGATTGACTATTTCTTGATAACTGAAACGGGATGCAGCTCTCCGTCACAAAAGAAGGTTTTGATATGCTGTTGGATTGCGGATACGCTTACGCCATACAATTCCGCCGTCAGTTTTGCAACGGGCTTTTCCAAACGCTCACCGGACTTCGCAGGAAACAGTGCTGGTGGACTCGGTGGACCGGGTGGCCTAAACTGTACCCCGGAAACCGGACACTGAGGGACAGACCGAAACCCCGTATAGTGGACACCAGAAACCCAGGATTTAAACTGTACCCCCAAAATGGGCAATTCGGAATTGTGAGGCCCCTCACCGTCCACCAAGTCCACCGTGTCCACCGTGTCCATCGTGTCCACCAGGTCCACCCCGTCCACCAAAACTCCGGCGGCCGAGATACCGGAGGCCGTGGGTGAGGCCGAAGATGCCGTCACGGCCGGAGCTGGAGCCGACGGCTGCGGCAACGGAGAGCGCCCGGGCAACGCCGTCGCCCGAGCGCAGCGCCTGAAGCAGCGCCACCAGCGGGTTCATGAATTTGCCCTTCAGCGCCTGGCGCAGCAGGTGGGCGCTGATATCGGTGGTGCGGACGGTGAGCGGCTCATATTGTTTCCGCAATCGGGGCAGACAGTCCGGCCGGACGCCTGACGCGGCGAGGAGAAAGCCCACCAGCATATCGTCGCCGGAGGGGGTGAGCCCGTCGCCGAGGCCGATGATGCCGGAAAAGTCCTGGCGTTCCAACGCTTCGAGAAACCGCGCGTCGGTTTTCCCGGGGTGTGCGGAAATGTAACGCTCCAGCGGCTCGCAGCGGTCCGGCGCGATGGGCGCGCCGCCAAGCTCAGGCATCCGCCACACGGTGAAGGGAGCGAGCGGCAGCGCCGCGCCGCCGTCCACGGTCAGTGCGCCGCCGTCAAACGCCACCGCCGATGTGTCTGAAATGCCGCTCATGGGGCGGCGGTCGGCGAGGACGATGTTGGTTTCCGACGCCTGGTGCGGATTGAACAGCAGGGTGATGAGCCCGCCGCCCACGGCAATGTTGACGGCGTCGGCAAACCGCGAGTGCACACGGCCGCGCCAGGGGCCCGACGCCTGAACACCGATGATGGCGCTATTCGCGGCCATAGGCCCGCAGGATGGCCTGGCGAAGGGCGTCAAGGGCATTCTCCATGCCTTCGTTGATGTTGATTTCCAGGTGTTTGGCGGCGCTCTTGGCGTCCTTTGCGTGGATGGCCTTGAGCAGGTCGATATGCTGCTGCCGGGTGGTGGCGAACCGGTGCGGCTTGTGGAAATCCATCACCCGGAAGACGCGGATGTGCTCGTTGATGTCATGCAGTTCCTTGGCGATGGTCTTGTTGCCGTAAACAGAGGCCAGGGTTTCATGGAATTCGCGGTCAGCCTTCGCCGGGTCGGGTTCCTCCTCCAGGTTGAGGTTCTGCCAATAGACCAGAAGCCGCACCAGGGCGTCGTCATCGGCGGCGGCGCGGCTGAGCTGCTCCACCACATAGCGCTCCAGGGCGAAGCGCAGCTCATAGAGCTCCTTGACGTCGGTGAGCGTCACCTGCCGCACCACGTAGCTGCGGTTGCTCATCTTGTGGATCATGCCGGAGGCTTCGAGCATCCGCAGCGCCTCGCGCACCGGGCTGCGGCTGACGCCGAACTCGGTGCACAACACCTCCTCGACAAGGATATGATTATGCGGATATTCGAGATTCAAAATCCTGTTTCGCACGGTTTCCTCAACCTGAGCGCTGAGATTCACCTTCGCCATCGCTTCCCCCGCCTATCTCTCAATGCGCGTGCCGGCCCGCCCCGCGACAGCCTCCCGCATCCGGGCGGGCGACGTGATGACGCCCGTCCCCGAAGTCGCGCGGACGTAATCAATCAGCGCCCGCACCTTGGGAGCCATGCTGCCTTCCGGAAATTCTCCCCCGGCCAGAAGCAACCCGGCTTCCGCGATGCTCAACCGATCGAGCCGGCGCTCGTCGGGTTTGCCGAACCGCACCGCCAGCCTTTCAACCGCAGTAGGCAGAATCAGCATATCAGCTTTCAGTTTGATGGCAAGCAGGGAAGACGACATGTCCTTGTCGATCACCGCTTCGACGCCGCGGATTTCCCCGCCTTCGACGATGACCGGAATACCGCCGCCGCCCAGGCACACCACCGTCATCCCGGCGTCGAGCATGGCGCGGACGGCGGTTTCCTCGATGATGCCCACCGGCCTGGGAGACGCCACCACCCGCCGCCAGCCGCGCCCCGAATCCTCGGCGACGCTCCAGCCGTAACGCTCGGCGAGCTCCTCCGCCTGTTCCCTGGAGAACCAGCTGCCGATGGGTTTGGTCGGATTGGCGAAGGCGGGGTCACCGGCGCTCACCACCGTCTGGGTGACCAGCGCGACGATTTCCCGCCGCAGGCCGAGCCGGGCGCACTCGTTGCGCAACGCCTTGCAGAACATATAGCCCACCGCGCCCTGAATGTCCGCTCCGGCATAGTCCATGGGCACCGGCGGCACCTCGGCGCGCGAAAGCTCCGAACGGCGCAGGATCATGCCGACCTGCGGGCCGTTGCCGTGGGTGAGCACCAGCGTCCAGCCGTCGCTCATCATTGCCGCCAGATGTCCGGCGAGTTCGCAGACCTTGTCATACTGGCCGGCAATGCTCAGATGAGCGGAATCCGGCACCAGGGCATTGCCGCCGACAGCCACCACAGCCAGCTTACGCATCATCCTCACCCACCCTTTCGGCCAGAGCGGCCAGCGCCTTCAGGAAGCAGCCGGCGGGAGCGCGCACCAGCCCGGCGCCGATCTGGCCGACACCCGCCGCCTTGTGGGCGATACCGGTGTTGATAATCGGCAGGATGCCGGTATCCACAACGCGGCGGATGTCGATGCCGGCGGGGGTTCCGGCGAAGTTGAGCATCGGCAGCGTGAAGCCGCTGTTGGCGCCCAACGTGATCCGGCGCATCAGAAGGGAGTTGTTGAGCGCGTCGTCCGATGTCCCGCCGACAAACTGAACGATGGCCGGGGCGGCGGCCATGGCGAAACCGCCGATGCCCGCGGTTTCGGTGATGGCGCTGTCACCGAGATCCCGGGCGGCGTCATCGGGGCCGTAACCCGGGAAATACAGGCCTTCCACATAGTTGGCCGCGGCTTCGAACCAGCGCCCGGGGAAGGCGGAAATCTGAATGCCGAAATCCACGCCGTTGCGGGCCATCACCGTCACCATGGAGCTCGCATCAACTCCGGCGGCGGCGTTCAGCATCGCCTTGCACGCCGCCATGGAAATGTTGAGGAAGAAGTGGTCATTGCCGGCGATGAACCGGAACACCTCGGCCAGAGTCGCCTCATCGGCAGCCCTGTGTTCCGCCGCCGCCGTCGCCAGCTTGCGGAACAGCAGCGAGGTGCACGCCACATTGCGGTTATGCCCTTCGTCGCCCATATGCAACGCCTGGGCCAACAAGGGTTTCAGCTCAATCGGCCCCGATGCGTCAAAGGTTTTGCTCAACACGGGGGCCAGCGTGTCCCGCATCCACTTCAACCGGGCCAACACGTCCGCACCGTTGGCGCCAAAACGCAGCACCCTGCCCAGCCCTTCGTTGAAGTTGGAGAAGGTGAGCCCGCCGCCGCGGGTTTCCCGCACCCGCCACACCGGCATCGACGGCGAGATCACCCCCGCCATGGGGCCGACGGCATTGCGGTGGTTGCAGCTGTCCAGTTCGATGCCGCCTTCGGCGAGCAGGCGTTCCGCTTGCTCCGGATTTTCGGCCCAGCCCTCGAACAGCACGGCGCCGATGAGGGCGCCTCGCTGCGGGCCGCACATGGCGTCCCAGCGGGCGGGCGGGCCGGAATGCAGCAGAACCCGCTTGTTCCCGCCCATTCCCGGGATATCCCGGGCGGCTTCGCCCACGCCCTCCAGCACCGGATTGGCGTTGAGATAGCGCTCAAAGGCGGTGGCGTTGGCCGCTTCCACCCGCGGATGGTTGGTGAGGCGGGCAAGGGCCTGCCCCAAGGCGGCATCACCGGCGGCGGGCGGCTGCCACTGCAGCTGAACCACCGGAACGCCCAGCGTTTTCAGAGGCCCGGCAAATCGCTCCAGGCCGACATTGATCACGGAAACTTCAGTGAGTGCTCTCATGGCTTCGATCCGAGTATGGCCCCGGCGAGGGCGACGGCGCCGGCATTGCTTTCGCAGAGAAGAAGACCGGCGTTTTCAAGCTTTTGCCGTTGGCTGGAGAGGGATTGCGGGTCTTTTTCGGTGCCGCAGACGAAGCCGATGACAATCAGCGTGCGCCCGTCGGCGGCGGCCAAGGCCCTTGCCTTTTCCACCACCTGCGCCAGTTCACCGGCCGGGTCCGGCGCGGCGCCGAAACCGATGACGACATCCAGCAGAATCACCGCGGTTTCCGGGTCGGCGGCCTCGCTGAGCAGCCGTTCCATGCGCAGCGACGGGTCGATCATCGGGTGCGGGCGGCCGCGGGTGAATTCGTCATCCCCCAGGTCCACCAGCGTGTGCCCGACGCTTTTCCAGTTGTTCGCCAACGGCATGATGCCCTCGGCGGGAATGTTGGCGGAAATGCCGGGAAGCGTGCCGCGAAGACGCAGCAGCGCCTCATAACAGAACGTTCCGCCGGAATAGAGCCCGCGCAGGTATTTCTGCCCCGGCGCAAGAGCGGATGCCGGCGGCTTTGCCCGTTGCTGAACGCCCGGGTCATCGGCGGCGGCGGAGACGAACTCCGCCGGAGCGCCGCGCAGCACCGCCACGGCCCGGTAGGCGGCTTCCTCCAGCGTGCGCGCGGCGATGAAGCCTTCGGCCAAATCGGCGCCATCATGGCCGAGGAAACAGACCACCACCGGTTTCCCGGCCTCTCCGGCCGCGGCGCGGACCCGTTCGGCCACGGCGGGTGACGGCGGCTTGGACACCAGAACGATCACCCGCGTCTCCGGGTCTGCCGCCAGCAGGCGAATTCCGGCGCACATGCTCAGCCCGCCGACGGCGGCCGACAGGTCATGTCCGCCGGTGCCGATGGCATGGGACACCCCCTCCCCCAGGCGGTCAATCAGCGTCGTGATCTCCTGGGTGCCGGTGCCCGAGGCGCCGACGACGCCGATGCCGCCGTGGGCCACCACATTGGCAAACGCCAAGGGAACGCCGCCGATGATCGCGGTACCGCAGTCCGGCCCCATGACGATGAGGCCCTCGCGGTCAGCGTACCGCTTCAGTTCGACTTCGGCGGCCTCGGGGACGTTGTCGGAAAACACCATGACGTTGAGGCCAAGGCGCAGCGCTTTCATGGCCTCGGCGAACGCGTATTCCCCGGGCACCGAGACCAGCGCCCAGTTGGCGTCGGGCGCGGCCTGCAGCGCCTCGGCAATCGAACCCGCGGGCCGTTCCTCTCTGGCGACTGTTTTGCGGTCCACACCTTTCAGCAGGGTTTCGAAGTCCGCCGTTACGCCGTCGAGAACGCCGTCGTCGCCCTTGACGACGAACAGCAGGTCATTGGGGGCGGCGTTGTCCGGCGGGGTTTCCAGCAATCCGGCATCGACCATCAGCTGCAGGTTGGCCGGGGTCGCCATTTGCGCCGAGGCCAGCTGAACGCCCTCCCTGGCGCTGATTTCAGCGGAGAGCTGCATCAGCGTCACGGAGTCGCGATAGGTGTTGGGGAACAGTTTTGAACGGACGGACATCAGAGTGCCTTCACAACGTCGCCGCTGTCGGCAACCCAGCCGAAAATACCGCCCTGGGCCTTGATCATGTCCAGGCCGACGCGCCGGAACTCGGGGAAATACGAACCGGTGGCGTCGGCCACCACCAGGCATTCGAAGCCGCGGTCATTGGCGGCGCGCACGGTGGTGTGCACGCACACCTCCGTGGTCACGCCGCAAACGATGAGATATCGGATGTCGCGCTGGCGCAGGATATGCTCCAGATCGGTGGCGTAGAAGGCGTCCTTGCCGGGCTTGTCGATCACCGGTTCGCCCTCCTGCGGATAGAGCTCGGGAATGATGTCGTGCCCCTCCTCGCCGCGCACCAGAATGCGCCCCATGGGGCCCATGTCGCCGATGGTCCTGTCGCCGCGCCCGCGGATGCGCTTGTTCTCCTGCAGGTCTCTCAGGTGGGCGGCATGACCCTCGCGGGTGTGAATCACCAGCAGGCCGGCCCGGCGCGCCGCGTCCAGCACCCGTTTGGTCGGCTCGATGGTGCTTCTCAGGTGGGAGACGTCATTGCCCAGCATTTCGCCGAACCCGCCGGGCTCCAGAAAGTCCCTCTGCATGTCGATGATGACGAGCGCGGTTCGCGATGGCTCGAAATCGAACTCATAAGGCTCCGCATCGATGTGTTTCATGGGTCGTTCCGCTTTCTGATGTTTGGTGTTGATGTAGAGGCGCCAGTCGCCCCACTTTGAGATGTCCGGGTGTTTCACCGCCTCGGCCTTCGGAAAGAGGACGCCGTCCACGACACGTCCGTCTTCGAGACTCACGGCGCCGATATAGAGGTGCGGCGGCTCGCCCGCCTCCACCCGCCGCCGCAGATCCTCGTCCATCCGGTAGAGCTCACCGGTGACGGCGACGCCGCCCTCCTCCGTCTCGAACATGCCCGGATGGATATCGTCAATGGAGTGCAACCTGTACCTGGGCGAGGTTTTGAACTCGCCCAGGAATTCGGCTCCCGCCAGGTTGCCGTGCAGCTCCAGCCCCCGCATGAGGGTGCCGTTGACAAACAAGGTTTTCATTTATCCCTCGACTTCATCTGTGTCCACGGGCGACCAGTCGAACGGTTCCGTCTGTTTCCAGGCGATGACGGCGAACATCGCCGCCATGACCACATAACCGATGGTGACCCCCGGTGTGGCGTTCACCGCCAGCTGCGCGCCGTGGATGAACCCGAAGAACGAGAGGACGGCGGCGATGCCCGAATAGAGCGCCGCCCAGTTGTAGCGTTTCTCGATGACGAACACCGCGATGGCGCCGAGCATCAGCCCGGCGAGAACCGCGCCGCCGCCCAGGCGTTCCATGCCGACATAGAGCACATTGGCGCCGGACAGCACCCCCTCGCCGATGGCGGACACCGAGGTGTTGGCCGCGCCGATGGCGCCGTCGACCTGCCCCTTGGCCCATTCGGTGATGTTGGGGATAATCGCCAGCACAATGGCCGGCGCATGGGCGCGCGGCGTTGTCTGGAACGCCTGGGAGCCGATGATAAGGCCGATGAACAGCAGGATCGGCAGAATGGCGACCAGCGGCACCACCGCCAGCAGCAGCGCCGTCAGACCGAAGAAGCAGACGACGGCAATGGTGACGCCGGTGGCGAGGGAATAGCCGATGCGTCCGCCCACGGCCTTCCAGCCGGGATGCCCGATATAGACCGCCGGCGGGAACGGCGAACCGAGGAAGGCGCCGACAATCGCGCCGAGGCCGTCGGCCATCAGGATTTTGCGCAGGTCATATTCGTCTCCGGCGGCGGAGGCGGATTCGACATTGTTGATGCCTTCAGTGAAGTTGTAAATGCCGAGGGGAATGGCGGTGACCAGCAGCGGCCATACCTCTCCCGGAGACACGCTGACCACATCGCCGGAGAGCGACGGGATGTGCAGGCTGAACTGGTTCAACGCCTCCCCCACCGCCGACGGCACCATCAGCGTGCTTCCGCCCAGCAGCACCGCGCCCCAGGCGAGGAGCGTGCCGACGATGACGACCGCCAAACCGCCGGGAATGTTGAACGGCATGCGCATGTTGGCCATCCAGGACAACATGATGATGGCGAAGCACACCAGGCCGATCCACGGATATTCGAACATCTGGAAGGCCGGGCGCATGGAAATGAAGGCGATGGACACGCCGGCCAGAGTGCCGAGCATGGCGGCGCGCGGCGTGTATTTGCGGATGGTCGGGCCGACAAAGGCGCCGATGATGATGATGATGCCGATAATCAACGCCCATACCAGGCCGAGTTTCCAGGCCAGAATCGGATCATTGGTCTTCAGGTAGGTGGGCAGCATCACCAGGAACACCACGATGAACATGTGCGGCACGCTGGGGCCGTAGGGCATGGAGGTGACGGTGTCGCGCCCCTCCTTGACCGCCAGCTTGTACGCCAGGTATGCGTAAAATATGTTGCCCAGCGGCAGGGCGACGCCCAGCGCCGGCAGAATCCGCCCGAACACGATGTCGCCGGGCATGTTGACGACGCCGAGCGACAGCCCCGTCAGAACCAGAACATTCAGCAAAACATTGGTAAATAAGCCGAAGAAGGCATTCAGGTCCCCCGGTACCCACACTTTCGGCTTGAACGGTGCCTCACCCATTTGGAAATCCTCCAATTGAATACATTTTTGTAATACAACTAAATATACGTTATTGTATACAATGTCAAAGAAATTGGACAATAAGGAAATATTTCAACACGTTAAGCGCAGTACCTGTGGACAATTCCGGCCGGGACAGCCCGCCGGACCCCATCTCGCGCCACACGGGGACAAGCTGTTTCAGCCCTTCGGCCGGCGGACGAAGGTGCGCGGACATATAGGAATTCATAAAACGCAGTTCAGCGCCGGAGGACTCTCCGGCTCAAGCGTTGGTGAACGGCTGGCCGGGCTTCGTCTTTCAAATTGCCGGAGCTTTCAGTGCGGCAGAGCGGCGTTGACGGCATCGGCCAACCGGTCGGCAATTGTTTCAATGTCCGCCCCGGTTACAATGAACGGCGGAGCCAGCAATACATGGTCCCCCCGCTTGCCGTCAATGGTGCCTCCCATGGGATAGACCATGAGGCCGCGGTTCATCGCCTCCTGTTTGATGCGGGCGTGGAGTTTCAGCGCCGGGTCGAACGGTTCTTTGGCGGCCTTGTCAGCGACAAGTTCGACGCCGTAAAACAAGCCCCGTCCCCTGATGTCGCCCACGTGCTCATGTGAACCGAACCGTTCACGCAGGGCGGAGTCGAGTTTGTTGCCCATCGCAACCACGTTATTCAACAATTGTTCGTGCCGGATGACGTTTTGAACCGCAAGCCCAGCCGCCGCGGCCATCGGATGTCCGAGATAGGTGTGGCCATGCTGGAAGAAGCCGGACCCCGACGCGATGCTCTCATATATCCTGCCGGAAAGAAGCACGGCGCCGATGGGCTGGTACCCGCCTCCCAACCCTTTGGCGATGGTCATGATATCGGGACTGATACCCTCCTGTTCACAGGCGTGCAATGTCCCGGTTCGTCCCATTCCGCACATGACTTCGTCAAGGATGAGCAGAACGCCGTACTTGTCGCAAATGGCTCGTATCAGTTTGAAGTAATCGGCAACGGGAGGCACGGCGCCGGCGGTTGCGCCGACGACCGTTTCCGCCACAAACGCAATAACCTGGTCGGCGCCGAGTTTCAGGATCATTTCTTCCAGCTGTCCGGCACACCGCGCTGCGAACTCCCCGTCGCTTTCTCCGGCATTTTGCATATGGTAGCTGAAACACGGGTCAATGTGGTGCGTTTCAATCAGCATCGGGCGAAACTGGGAACGGCGCCATTCGTTTCCGCCCGTCGCCAACGCGCCCAACGTATTGCCGTGGTAACTCTGCCGACGGGCAATGATATGCCGTCTTTGCGGTTCACCGCGTTCCACATGATATTGCCGCGCCAGCTTCAACGCCGCTTCAACCGCCTCGGACCCTCCGCTGACGAGATAAACATGGTCCAACCCGTCGGGAGCATCCTCCACAAGGCGATCAGCCAGGCGCTCCGCCGCCTCGGTGGTGAAGAAACTCGTATGCGCATAGGCAATGACGTCCAGTTGGTTGCGCAGCGCTTCAACAACTGCAGGGTGACCATGGCCGAGGGAAGAGACGGCCGCCCCCCCTGACGCATCGATGTACTCTTTTCCGTCGGCATCCCAGATGCGGATACCTTTGCCGCGCACAGCGACCGGCCATTGTTTGTGAATCGTGCGGTGAAGAATATGCGTCATGGGTTTCTCTTGGGGGTTCGAAGTGTGAAGTAGGTGTCAAATGCCTTCAGTTGTTCGTCAAATTGGTGCAGATTGCGTTGAGCCTCATCACTGCCGTGTCCGGCGACAAGAGCACTGATGACTTCCGCGGCGGCAAAAGCCGGTGAAAGTGAATGGAAGAAGGATGGGCTCTCGGTTGCAACCAACACGGAAATTTCCGCCAGCCGTGCGATGGGCGACACCTCGCTGTCGGTGACGGCTACCACCGGAATATGTCTGCTGTGCGCGTATTCGGTCAGTTCGACGGTTCGCCTGGTGTACGGGTTGACGCTGACGACGAACAGAACATCGTCGGGGCCGGCTCTGCCGATGGCGTCGGCGCCCAACCCCGCAGAATCGTCCAGCAACGACGACTTTTCGCCGATGAGTCGCAGGATGTAACCCATATGCCATGCCGCGGTATGACTGGAACGCAGCCCGAGGCAATAGACGTGCAGGGCCGAAGACAGTCTGGACGCCGCGGCCTCGACCCGTCTCAGGGAGTTTTCTCCGGTGAGGGACACGATCTGAGCGGCAATCGAACGAAACATCTCAACGGCAAGCGCGCCATCTCCCCTCGCCTGCTGATGAATTGCCTGCCGCCCGGCCTTTTCGGCAAAACTGATTTCACCCTCCCGCAGAGCTTCCGCATACCGTGTCCGTATGCTCTCATAGCCATCAAACCCCAGATATTTCGCCAGGCGCGTCATCGTTGACGGATGCACTCCGGCATGATGCGCCTGCTCACGCATGGACAGCAGCGCCACATCATGCGGATGATCCAACACGAAACGCGCGGCGATTTTGAGCTGGTTGGACATGCCGCCAAACGATCCGGTGATCTGTTCGTTCAAGAGGGACTGTTTCATGAGGAAGCAAATAAAGCAGTTTTGCACAGATTGCAACATGTGTTGCAAAATTTCCGATATTGATTTATACGACTCATAGAGTGAGGGCAACATGCTCGTTTCCACTGGAACAAAAGCAACTTCCATA
>JAISTL010000241.1 GCA_031272615.1 Methylobacteriaceae bacterium
AGCGGCAAGAAACAGATTGTTCAGAACCAGCGCCCCTTCCCGCGACACCAGCGCAAAGGACGCGCCGGGCGTCAATGTCGGCGCACGCCAGGCAAACAGCGCCAGCGACCCCCCTGAAACCGCCAGTAAAACGGCGAGAATGGCGCTGCCGCGCGCCGGGTCGGCGACGAAGGCGTGAACCGACGTCAGAATTCCGGAACGCACCAGAAATGTGCCCAAAACCGACAGGGAAAACGTCAGCAAAGAGAGAAAAACCGTCCAGTTTTTCAATGCGCCGCGCCGTTCGGTGACGGTGGTCGCGTGAATCAGCGCCAGCCCGCTGAGCCAGGGCATGAACGAGGCGTTTTCCACCGGATCCCAGTTCCACCAGCCGCCCCAGCCCAATTCATAATAGGCCCAGAATGAACCGACGCCGATGCCGAGGGTCAGAAAAACCCAGGCGCCGAGCGTCCACGGGCGCACAACGCGCGCCCACAGCGCGTCAACACGGTTGGACATGAGCGCCGCCACGGCAAAGGCAAAGGTGACGGAAAAACCGACATATCCGAGGTAAAGCAGCGGCGGGTGAAATGCGAGACCGGGATCTTCAAGAATGGGGTTCAACCCCGCCCCGTCCTCCGGCGGCGGCACCACGCGTAGAAACGGGTTTGAAAACAGCAGGATATAGGCTGAAAACACCGCCGTCAGCAGTCCTTCAACGCCGATGGCCAAAGAACGCAGACGCGTCGGCGCCGTTCCCCCGGCGCCGGCCAGCGCCGCGCCATATCCGCCCAGACACAACACCCACAACAGCATGGAGCCTTCGTGCCCGGCCCACACGCCGGAAATCCTGTACATCAAGGCCTTGGCGGAATGGGAATTCTGCGCCACAGCAGCGACTGAAAAGTCCGACGCAATGAACGCATGTGTCAGTGCCGCCCACGCGACGACCAGCATTAAAAATGTCAGAATCGCTGCGGGAGCCGCCAGCGCCATGAGCCGCATATCCCGCAGGGCCAACCCCGATAACGGCGCCGCGCACTGAATCAGCGCCACCCCAAGGGCCAGGGCGAGAGCAAAATGCCCGAACTCAACGACCATCGCCCTGCTGTCCTTCCCGGGTTTCATCACCCTGCCAATGGCCGATTTCCTTCAGTTTATCGGCGACATCCCGCGACATGTACCGTTCGTCATGGCGCGCCAGAATTCTGTCGGCACGAAATTCATCCGGAGCCACGAGATAGCCCTCGGCCACCATTCCCTGCCCTTCCTTGAACAGGTCCGGCAGTTCC
This sequence comes from Methylobacteriaceae bacterium, assembly GCA_031272615.1. Classification (GTDB taxonomy): domain Bacteria; phylum Pseudomonadota; class Alphaproteobacteria; order Rhizobiales; family Beijerinckiaceae; genus Hohaiivirga. The sequence continues at coordinate 1,272 of JAISTL010000241.1, forward strand.
TCGCCGGCCTTGCGCCGATAAATAACCGTGATCTCCGCCGCGTCGTCCACCGCCTTGAACACCACCCGCTGCGGATCTTTTCTGTCCAGGGAACCTTCCTTGACATATCCGCCGAGGCGCAGCCGCATATCGGGCGGCACAGGTGAGCGCCGCAGTTCCCCGGGAAGGCGATAATAGGAGATGTTTTCTCTCAGCGCCACAGCCATCACGGCGACGGCGAAAACGGCGACCGCGGCGAACACTGCCCAAACCGTCAAAGACCGCTTGTCTCTCCCGCTCCCCCCCGGGTTCATGGTTCCATCTTCCCCTTGTTCCGCGAGGGAACGAGCGCCAACGCGACCATATAGCGGATGACATAGGCGCCTTGAATCCCGTTCAACCTGTTGGCCCTGGCGAACGCCTCCCCCGCTTCCCTGAGGCGGTTCTGTTGCAAACGTACCAACGACAGATACTGCCACGCCGTCCCGTCATCGGGGGCGGTTTTGACACGTTTTTCCAGTTTCGCGACAATCTCACGAAACTCTTGCCGGCGCAGACGCGCCGCTTCGCTCATGCCCCAGTCGGCAAGCACTTCACGGGGAATTGACGCCAGACCCGGTGCGCCTACCGCACCATAGAAGCCGACACCGATGCCGAGACACGCGGCGATGAGGCAAACCGCGAACACCGTCCGGGTTTTGGTGTTTCCGGCCGGGAAAACCGCGTGTTGCGCGCCCTCCCGGCCGTCGTCGCCCTCCGCCGGCGGCGCCCGACGCAACGATGCCGCCAAAACCGCCGCCACAAAACATGTCAGCAGGATGCAGGCGGCCCACAGTTCCATAAACCCCTCTCCCGTTTGTCAGAGTCACATCGCCGTTTGGGGCGGCGTCGGCATGATTCTTTGTTCCCCGGGCAGCTCCAGGACGACGCGGACCCCTCCCAGCGGTGATTTTTCGAAGGCCAGAGAGCCGCGATACAACGATGACAGATCGGCGACAATGGACAACCCCAAGCCCGTTCCCGGTTGTGTCTCATCGAGTTTTTTTCCGCGTTGGACGGCGGTATTGATATTGTCCTTCTCGATGCCGGGGCCGTCGTCTTCAACGGATAGCCGGATAAACGCCCGTTCCTCGCCCTTTTTGAGGGTTGCGGAGAGCCGGACCTTCGATTTGGCCCACTTGCAGGCATTGTCAATCAGGTTTCCGAGCATTTCCTGCAAGTCCTGGCTTTCCCCGAAAAACACCAGATTGCGTGATACATCGCCGGTGATTTCCGGCACACCCTCGGGGTAAATCTTGCGGAATGTGCGTAACAGTGCATCGGCGACATCATTCACAGAGTTGTATGTGCCCAGAGTTCCCGCCAGCGCCGCCGCGCGGGCGCGGTTGACGTGGTACTGCACCTGGTCTTTCATGATTTCCGTCTGTTCACGGATGCGCTTGGCCGTTTCCGGGTCCATGTCCTCTATCTCGTTGGACATGACGCTCAGCGGCGTCTTCAGGGCATGGGCCAGATTCCCGACCTGGGTGCGGGCCCGCTCCAGTATCTCACGGTTCGTTTCCAGGAGGAGGTTGATTTCTTTGGCAAGCGGCGCGATATCCTCCGGGAAGCGCCCTTCGATGCGCTCAGTCCGCCCGGCGCGCACCAACGACAGGGCGGCGCGCAAATCGTTCAAGGGTTTCAGGCCATAGCGGATCTGCACGAAGGTTGTGATCACCCACCCGAGACCCAACAGGGAGAACGTGGCGATCAGCATATACAGGAATCTGTTGGACACAATGGTGATTTCCGAAGCGGGGCCGGCCACGTAGACCCGATAGAAGCCGTTATCCCTCACCCTGAACTGGACGTCGGCTTCGATGATGCGAACCCTTTCGCCGTCCGGCGCCGTCCCGTATCCGCGCACACTGACGCGCGCATTCTCGTCACGGGTATCCACGCCCCAGTCGGGAGGCAGAATCAGATGAGCGTCTCCGAGTGAATTGGAACGCAGATTGTCTTCAACACGGCCGCCGTCGCGGCTGATCTCCCAGTACCAGCCGGACTGCGGCAAATCGAACAGGATGTGCCCGATGCTGCCGACAAGCCCGGCGTCTTCCGGATAGACATCGACAAGGGTCACCACCGTTTCGGCATAGGTCTCGAGACGCCGATCGAAAATCTGCTCGGTGGAACGGGACTCGAGATGATATAACACAGCCGCCGCATCCACCAGAATCACGGCGCTCCACAACAGCGAGGCCGCCGCAAGTCGAACGGCGATGGATCGGTTTTTCAGCAGCATTCAGCACTCGCCTTCCGCCTCTCCCGGCGGAGATACGTATCACTCGTTCTTCTGGTCGACATCCACAAGATAGCCCAGTCCGCGGACCGTCTGGATGAAATTGTCTCCGACCTTTTTGCGCAACCGCCCGATGAACACTTCAATCGTATTGGAATCCTTGTCGAAATCCTGGTCGTAAAGGTGCTCCGTCAACTCCGTGCGGGAAACGATGCGCCCGGCATGATGCATGAGGTAGGACAGCAACCGGTATTCATGGGAGGTGGTCTTGATCGGATTGCCGTCCACCATCACCCGGCCGTTGTGGGTGTCCAGAGACACCTGACCGATGTGAATCCGGCTGGTGGCGTGCCCGGCCGCCCGCCGCAGCAGGGCCCGGATTCGAGCCAGCAATTCCTCCATATGGAACGGTTTGGTCAAATAATCGTCGGCGCCCGCTTCAAAGCCGAGAACCTTCTCGTTCCAGCTGTCACGCGCCGTGAGGATCAGCACCGGAGTCTTGTGGTCTCCGGAGCGCCATTCCTTCAACACGGTTATGCCATCCTTCTTGGGTAAACCGATATCCAATATGATGGCGTCGTAGGGTTCACTTTCCCCGAGATAGTGCCCCTCCTCGCCGTCAAAAGCGCTATCCACAACGTAACCCGCCTTGTTCAAGGCGTTGATCACCTGTTTGTTCAGATTTCTGTCGTCTTCGACCACCAGAAGCCGCAACGTCCTGCCCTTTCCGCTCTATAACCCCGCACCACCCATTTGGGCGGCGCTCCCGTCTTCGTCCGGGAGTATACCGGAAAAAGCGCAACAACGCCACAACATCTCGCGACATCGTAAAAACGGAGAACCGGCGCCCCGCCGCCGGGTCCGCACTCCCGCGCCAAGGGTGGACGAGATGGACTAGGTGGACAGGGTGGACAGGGTGGACGAGGGTGGACATTTTTGACGGCTTGCAGCCCTGGATTCGGGATACGGCTTACCGGTGCCAAAACCGGAGTCCACACTGTTCCCGGGTTCCCGCTGTCCAAAATGCGGGGGTTCGGTCTATCCCTCAGTGTCCAGTTTTCGGGGTACAATATGTCCACCGTGTCCACCCTCGTCCACCGGGTCCACCGAAATGCCTGTCACACACTCCGCCCGCTCCGCCGCGCGGCGTGTCGCACGGTCGGTGAGGCCGTCACCCACGAGGAACGAAGCAATCCAGAAGGAAGCCTTGTTAACACAACGGTTGTTGCGGATGGTTTTTCTGGATTGCTTCGCTCACGCTCGCAATGACGGCGGAGTGTGTGTCGAGCATCCGGGCGTTCCTTCGCCGCCTGCTCCGCCGGGTGACGTGCCGCACCGCCCGCGCCGGCTCATGTCATCCGCTCCAGCAACGCCTTGCCGCTGGCTGTCAGGCGGTATTTCTGCGCCGGGTTTTTGGGGTCGTCCGGACGTGTCATCTCCATCAGTCCGCGGTTCACGGCGGGAATAAGATAGCGTTGCGTAAAACTGTGTTTTCCCGATAATCCCGCCGCATTCATCAATTCGTTCCGGGTCTGCTCCCCGCGGGCGACCTTGAGCAAGCCGAGGAGTTTTGTGTTGACCCGCGAATTGCGAAAAAAGTCTTCTTCGGAACCCGCCGCGCTGATGATTTTGTCCCGCAATGCTTCGCCTTTGGGGGTCAGGCGGAATTTCCGGGGGCTGCGGGTGAAGTGTCGGGGAACGGCCACAATCTCAATCAACCCTTCAGACAGGGCGACGTTCAGATACACCTGACGGAAATTATGTACATTCACCAACCCCAGCGCCTGCAAGATATCGCCTTGGAACATCTCCCCCTTCAGCACGGCCAGCATTCTTTCGATGTTCGGGGTGACCCGGGATGGGGCGGCGCCGGGGACGAGCGCGGGGTTTTCTCCGGGTTTCCGTTTGCCGATGAGCGTTTTCCGCAGGTCCCTGCCCTTGGGAGTGAGCCGGTATTTTTGATTATAATGACCTGGCCTTTCGGGAATGGTCATTTCAACAAACCCCGCAGCAATGGCGAGGTCCCGGTATGATGCCCGAAACCCTTTGATACTCGTCAGTCCGAGGGCCTGCATGAGTTCGAACCGGCTCATTTCACCGTCAAGAACCGTAACCAGCTTCATGATATGAGGGTGCGGACTATGAGGGTGAGGGAGAGCGGCCTCCGGCGGATTATCCGGGCCATCGCCCCGGGATAGGTGCGGAACAACCGCTTTTGAAGCACGCCGCGGGGTACGCCGTTGATTGGTGTGGACCGCAGGCATGGGGCGTTCTCCGGATTCCGGCAGGTTGGCCAGAATGTCCCACAGCGCCGCGCCTTTGGGAGTCAGGCGATAGAGATGATAGCGGATGTGGGGATTCGCGGGAACGACTTTCTCGATCAGTTCTGCGGACAAAGCGGCTTTCAGATATCGCTCGGCAATGGTGCTGACACTCTTCAGCCCGAGCGCCTCCTGGATTTGTCCTATGTGCATTTCACCGTCAAGGACGCTGACCGTCTTCAATATCGACAGGATGGCCGTGACAGCGACGCGCGGCGTGTGCGCGGGGTAGGCTCCCGATTCCGCCGCAGCGCCGACGATATCCCGCAACGCCTTGCCCACAGGAGTCAGGCTGAATTTCTGAAACCGGATATCGGATTCACGGGGAGTGGTTGTCCCGATAAACCCGACTGACACGGCGCCCTGAACGTACTTCCTGTCAAACGCGTCAAACCCGTTCAATCCCAGCGCGGTGATGAGCTCACTCGTGCTCATTTCCCCCGAAAGCGCCATCACCATCCTGATGATTTGCGGGGTCATCCTGGCCGCATTCACGGCGGCGGCGCTTCCGGCGCGAAGCGCACGGCCGGGGTTGGTTCCGGAACCCGGGTCATTGCACGTCATTTTCAACAATGCCGCGCCTTTGGGGGTGAGGCGGTATTTCTGGTACCTGCCGGCGGGTTTGCCGGGAATGGTCCGTTCAATCACCCCCGCCGAGAGGGCGATGCTCTCCCGCGTATTGCGATAGGATTTGGAATCGGACAGTTTGAGCGCTTTCATGATTTCGCGCCGGCTCATGTCTCCCCTGAACACAGACAGCATCGTTATGAGCCTCCGGTTGGCCGCGAGGTCCGCCATCACGGCGTCCGGCACGATTTCGGCAGGAGCGGCTTCAGATGTGCCGGTCACGGCGGGTTTCCCGGAGGGCGTGGACTCCGTGGACGCCGTGGACGCCGCCTTTCGGGAACGATGTGCGGAGTTTTGTTTCCGTTGCGGCTCACCCATCGATATCCGCTGCACGACCCGCCCCTTGGCGGTGAGACGATAGGTTGGAACGCCGCCGGTGGATTTGTCGGGAACGGTCATCTCGACAAACCCGGCCGACACGACTTTGTCGAGATATCTCGTCTGCAACCACGGGGCGTCGATCACTCCCAACGCGTTCATGAGTTCGTCCAGGGTCATGTCCCCCTTGAGGACCGCAAACATGTTGATGACGGACTGGTTGTCCAGAAGGTCCAGCAGCGGGAACCGGGGCTCCTCCCGCTGACGACGGGCTTCGGATTGACCGGCGCCATCGGTTTTGGCGGAAAGGCGAACCGCCTTGCGGTTGGTCGGGGCATCGCCCGCAGGGCCGGGGCTCGAACCCGGTACGGCGATGATCATGTTCCGCAGCGCCTTGCCTTTTGCCGTGAGGCGATAGCGCTGAAACCGGGTGGTGGGGAGCCGGGGATCGGTTTTCTCAACCAGCCCCGCGAACAGGGCCCGGTTCATGTATCTGCCGGCAAAATTCT